>CAXNNO010000361.1:0-3010 GCA_964203555.1 Bacteriovoracales bacterium | reverse complement strand
CTAAGCTTTTCCCAGGCTTCATGAAATCGCTCCGAATGACCTATTTGAATAACCACTTTTTTACCGGCAGCTATTTTCCGAAGTTTTTCCGCCTCAGCATCATTAGAACAAACAGGTTTTTCACAAAAAACATGCTTATTATTTTCAAGGAGATATTTCACCAATTCAAAATGCGTCGTGGTTGGGGTCACAACAAAGGCGGCATCGATTTCATCGATCACATCCTTGATATCGCTCACCACTTTCACGTCTGGATGATTTATTTTGGCCGCTTCCTGACCGCCTGGAAATTTTTCAACGATGGCAACAAAATCCGCAACCTCAGAATGTCCTGCAACCTTCTGACAATGCCATTTGCCAAGGTGCCCGTATCCCAAAACTGCGACTCTGATTTTTCTCATTTTATCCACCATAATGTTAGAAATGAATTCCGCAAGATTAACCTACCATGAATGGAGCTATTCCGATTTCAGATTTTCTCACAAATTCAGCAATTTCCTGGATAACAACATTACTTTTGTAGTCTTCCATAAATTCAGCATGAGAAACAAATGCTCTGGGAGCAAGGGCAGAAGCTTCCATTGTACGAAAAAAATCCACGACTTCAGAGACAATCTCTTTTGAGTGCCCCTGACGTTTTAATCCAATAATATTAATTCCCTTGAGACGAATTCTATTTCCATAGGCCGTGCAAAAATTAGGAATGTCGCGATCAATAACCGATCCGCCACCTATGTAAGCACCCTTTCCTATGGTTACAAATTGAGAAACTCCGGTATTGCCACCCATGATAATTCTATCACCAATAACGACGTGACCGGCCAGTTGAACAGAATTGGCAAATGTCAGATTATTGCCTACCAAGCAATCATGGGCGATGTGACAATAGGCCATGAATAAGGAGTTGGAACCAATGATTGTTTTTTTATCCTGCTTCATCGTTCCGCGGTGAATGGAGACATATTCCCGGAAGGTATTATTATCACCAATGATGGTTTCAGTGGGCTCGCCCTTATAAGAATTATCCTGCGGCGGGGCCCCAATCGAGCCAAATTGGAAAAATTTATTACCCTTACCTATCTTCGTATGACCATCAACAACGACATTCGAATGAAAGATACAATCATCACCAATTTCAACATTGGGACCAATAACACAAAAGGGACCTATTATAACATTGTTTCCGATCTTTGCTTCCGGATGGACAAAAGAAACTGGATGGACCTCGTAATTTTTAGACATATTTTCTCGCTTTTAAAAATAAGAAATTTTTAAGGATGCCATGACACTTGTTTGAGAAAGTAATTCACCATTTGAGTAAATCTCACAATCATACATTTGAATCGGCCCACGAACCTTCTTGAGCACGGCATGAATTTCAAGCTCCATAGGAGGAATAATAGGTTTTCTAAATCGAGCTGAATCAACTCCCAAAAGTTGTACATCAAGTTTAGACTGTTCAATGGGTTTTTCTAAACAATGAATCGCCATAAAAGATGCGGCCTGGGCCATCATCTCTATTTGAATGACTCCGGGAAGGATTGGATAACCGGGAAAATGTCCCTCAAGAACCTTTACCGAGTGATCCACCATGAAAGTACATATGCTTTTGGTTCCAATGATTTCAGATTGAGTAAAAGGACCTTTTTTATCTTTTAAATTTTCTGGCAGGATGATTTCCTTAACAGAATCAATGAAAAGAAACGGCTCTCTATGAGGAAGAAAATTCATAACCTGATTTTTATTTAATAACACAATTACTCCTTAGATTTTTCTCTGAGAGACACATTACGAAGATACGCAACGCCTTTAATCCACTCTTTTAGATCCTTGGCCGGATGCCCTCCTAATTTCGAACCTGGAGGCCAGACCGCTCCCTCACCAACCTTGGCCCCGCCCGCAAGTTGAGATCCCGCTCCAATATGAGTGTCAGGCCCGACTGCCGCCCTTCCTCCAAGAATAACATAGTCCTCCAACACAACACTGCCTGCGACACCTGACTGGCCACATAGAATACAGCCTCTGCCAATTTTTACATTGTGGGCGATCTGAACAAGATTATCTATCCGTGTTCCTGGCCCGATAACCGTCGGAGAAAATGTTCCCATATCGATGGATGAGTTTGAACCTATCTCAACATTATCATGAACGATTACTCCGCCCATGTGCCAGATTTTCAGATGAGAGCCTTTATCAAAAGTATAACCAAAACCATCTGAACCAATAACCACGCCCGAGTGAATTCTGCAATCGCTGCCAATTTTAGTAAAAGGGTAGATTGTGACATTAGGATAAATTTTCGTATTCTCACCAATTTCAGAGTAAGAAAGAATAACAGTTCCCGGCATAATCTCTGCACCGGCACCAATCTTAACATATTCGCCAATGAAGACATTTTGCCCGATGAAAGACCCTGGATGAATATCAGTTGTACCCATTTGTCGTCCATCGACCTGAGTATTCACGTTGGCCATCTTCTTGTCATAAAAAGGTTTTGAAAGTTGAGTCAGTGCCAAAGAAAGATGAGGAGTCACTGCAAGCCAGGGAAGTTTTTCAAGCTCAACCTTAACTTCGGGTTTCATTTGATCAAAAAACTTTTCATCCAAAATTACGCCAATCTTCAAACTAACAGCTTTATCAATATTGACCAGAAACTTTTGAAAGAACTTATTGTTTTTTATAAAAACTAATGAGTTTTCAAGGAGGGCATCTAACGCAGAAATGGCCAGAATTTCTTCTGGCCATTCATTTTTTTTAATAAACTTAATATTTGGATCATATATTAACAAATCTTGGAGCTTCATTTGCTCTCCGTGGAAAGACTATTTACCAGGATGTTTTTTATCGTATGACTTGATAACTTCTTCAGAAAGATCTTTCTTCGCCTCAGCATACACGATAGGAGCTGCAGAAAGTTCAAAGGTCATAGTGACAGCATTTGCTTTTGAAACCTCATCAATGATTGGACGAAGCTTTTCAAGGATAGGCTTCTTCATATCCTGCTCCATCT
>CAXNNO010000360.1:0-3017 GCA_964203555.1 Bacteriovoracales bacterium | reverse complement strand
AATGAGAACAAAATCAACCTTACTCTCGGTAAGTTTATTTATCAGAATTTTGAAGTCGGTTTTCATCAGATTCCTTTAGTGAAGCTCGCAATTCTTCAATCAAATCAACAGCACTCTGAAGCTGCTGAATGCGTTCTTCTGGGGATAGCTCGAGATTTAATTCAATAAGGTTAATCTGCTCTGGAGATAGTAAAAGAACGTCACTTGAAAGAATTTTCATATGGACTCCTGACTAAAAGTTTATCTCGGGTGAGTCCCTAAGACCACTACTCAGGCGGAAAAATGGCGCACCATTACGCTCTCCGACTAACTTTCTCAATCACACCAGTATCTTCTAAATAGGATTAGCTTGGGCCATGGGTCAAATGGAAGTTCAATCACACAGAATTTACTAAAAACAGAGGCCATTGTGAATCCACTCCCTCAAACAAACACCAGAATAAAGACCCACTCACCTTCAATTTGGATTTCAAAAAACGTCTACAGGGAAATTTCCCCACGCCGGGTAGCAACAAGTTATACAAATGGCCATTGCGTTGAGGGAGAAGCCTATGCTCGCAAAGTTCTTAATCTATATAATGCTTCTCTCGTTAAACGTCTTGACCGCAGATCCGGACTCATATGTTGAAGCATTGATGAAGAAAAAATTCTTAAAACTACCAGACGGAAGAGAAATTATGATTTCCTATTTTCACAAGATTGATACCCAGCTCTTTTGCTTTAAATTGCAATAGACAATGGTTCATTAACGACATCATCTGCAAATCTCTTGGACTCATCCATTAACCCCTTAAAGAAGTTAGAGAAATCCTTATCCTCATGGAGTCTGATCTTAACAAACGCCCTTAATGTAATTTCCACATGAGGATCAATCTTCGCCTTCTCTTGCTCAGTGTCTTCCCATTTATTTACGGCCGTATGGCTTACATTGAGTTCAGAAGCGAACGCCCTCTTTGATAAATCAAAATAAGTTCTAATGAATCGAATCTCTGCACCTGTTAATCCAGCGGATTTCGTAGGCAAAGCTTTAATCACTTCATCAGAAACTTTTTTAACGTCAATTTTCAAAAGCCATTTACCTCCAATCTTTCGAAATTCCGCCTCTTCCAGAAGAACAGGGAAACCAAGTCCGTTGTAGATATAGTTCTTTTGCTTTTTTACATTACTCATTTTCTGCCTCGTCCAAGTTAATGACTGTAATGATTGGCATTCCATCTTTATCAAAAGAAATGGCAATCCTGATTTGATCGCCGTTAGAGTTCTTTCCTCGAATATGATAGTTCCAATCAGTGCTTCCTTTTTCATACTTATCTTTTTTCGCTTCATGCCACTTATCATTACTCTCTAAAATCTTAATGATTTCGAGATCGCTTACTTTTTTACGATTTTTTGATCTCTTATTTCCATGATCTGTAAAATAATATGTGCCCAGAGACATGGCCTTACTAATAGCTTCGATTACCTCATCAGTTGTTTTCTTTATTGGCTTAACTGCCTTTCTCTTCTTGGCCACGCTTCTCCCTTTTCGACCGGAAACCTTGTTTCCATTTATAGTATAATACGGAAACTCAGTTTCCACAAGACACTTGCACGGACATAAAATCAAAACCTTGAGTGCTTACAGGTTAAGCACTATCATGACACGATCGATAATTGCTTTGGGTAGTGCTGTCATAGTGTCAGTATGGCTCAATGGACTTTTGTTGAATGGTTATTATTCTGGATATTGGTCAGGACTAGCTCTTCCTCTCGGACTTCAAATCAGTCCGACAGTCAATGAACAACGACTTAGTCTTGTCGGCCCAACTATAAGCGGTAAACTTTTATAAATCGCTTTTAACCTTAGGGAAGGAAGTGTGCGTGTTATCAGTGTTCGGATAGCTCACAAAAAGAAAAGACAATCTTATGAAAAAATCCTACGTAAAATCACGCAAGGAATATGATAATGACAATGAATTGGATTCAAAAAAAATTCTTGCAGCAATGAAACGCTACAAGGAATCACCCAAGAAACCAACGAGCGTCGCTGATAAGCAAGGAATCCCTTATCAGGTTTTAATAAGGGTCTTCATTCTTGATGACCTTGAAAGACTTAAAAAAAGCTGCATAGAAATGGGTATCGTTAAGCGACCACCTACTTTAAAGATGGCCACTCCTGGTTCACACGTCTTGGAGAAGCAGGCCCGGATTTCAAAAAGCGGAGATCGAGAATATCCAAATCTTGGCAAAGTTAAAGGTTATGGAGAATTTCCTGAGCTTGATTCTGTCATCCAGTTCTGGCCCAACTTTTGTAAAGAGCAAGGATTGAAATTTCCAGAAGATTTAGATTCTTTCCTGATCAAAGCAATTATCGCTGTTGAATCCTGATTTATACCTGCTATAAGAACTAAAATTTCTGGCAGCTCTGCGACTGGACTCATGCAAGTCACAAATTTACAAAACCCAAGACTGGTGCAAAAAAGAATCTCTTTAATATGCTAAAAGGTTACTATAGCTGGAATGATGATGGAGAAGCCTATGCTCACAAAGTTCTTAATCTTTACAATGCTACTCTCGTCGAGCGTCTTGGCGGCAAACCCTGACCCCTATGTTACTGCTCTGCGAGAAAAGCAATTTTTAAAAATTCCTAATGGAAATGAGGTCTTAATCTCCTATCATTCACACAGTGAAGAGGCCCTTAGTAAAATCCGAATTTTTATGCGCATTAACGGCAAGGTTTTGTGGGATAAGACTTTTGTTAATGAATACGACGAACTCTGGCATCAAGTTCATTTTATCCCAATTGTTAAAGAAAAATTTCTTGAAGATTTAAACGATGATGGGTTCCTCGAAATTGCTATCTCCAACTGGAATGGAGGAAAGGCCCCCTGTGCTTCATCGGCCATTATTTTCACAGTAAAAAAAGATTCATTACACTTCTTGAAGAAGCAACAGATCAACACTGAGTTCTCTCGACATGTCTATCCAACGAAGCAAGAATTTAAGGACTCAAAGTACAAAGACCCTCTATGTAGACA
>CAXNNO010000359.1:0-3031 GCA_964203555.1 Bacteriovoracales bacterium | reverse complement strand
TGAATTTCACTCTCAATACGTTCACTCTTCTGGGATTATCACTGTCCATCGGAATTGTGGTCGATGATGCCATCATGGTTTTGGAAAATATCTTTCGTCATCATGAAAATGGTAAAGATAAAGTCCAGGCCTCGTTAGATGGTGCTAATGAAATATCATTTGCGGCACTTGCCGCAACGGTTGCCATTATCGCCATCTTCATTCCGGTGGCGCTCATGGAAGGGATTATTGGTAAATTTTTCTTTCAATTTGGTATTACGATTTCTGTTGCCGTTGGACTTTCCTACATCGAAGCACTCACTCTTACTCCGATGAGAACTAGTCAGTTTATGGAAGAAAATAAGCGCCAGTCAAAACTGGGCCACTCTGTTGATGCTTTCTTTGAAAAATTGATATCCCTTTATGAATCGATGCTTCATAAAGCACTTAATAATAGAGCGCTGGTTCTTATTTGTTCTTTTCTCTTTTTTGGTGCATCACTTTTTATTGTTAAATTCCTTCCTAAAGAATTTGTTCCCGCTCAGGATACCTCGTCATTCATGGTGAGATTAAAAGCTCCGGATGGCTCCTCTCTTGCCTACACGGATCAGGCAACAATGGAAGTGGAGAACTATTTTTCACAAAGAAAAGAAGTTAAAAGATACTTCGTTTCGGTTGGCGGTTTCGGCGGAGGAGGGAGTAGTGAATCAAACACGGCCATGATGTTTGTGACTTTACAGGATCCCAAAGATCGCCCCATGGATAAAGAGAAGGGACGTCGTTTAAAACAGAGCGAACTTCTGGATATCTATCGAGGAGATTTTAAAAAATTTAAAAAAGTAAAAGTTTCAGTTCAGGATACTTCTCAGGGTGGCTTCAGTGCATCGGGAAGAGGTCTTCCCGTTGAATTTACCTTAATCGGTGGTAACTGGCAGACTTTAATTAAAACCGCCAAGCTTGTTATGGCCGAGATGAATTCATCCGGGATCTATAGCGACGTTGATACGGACTACAAGGAATCAGTTACTGAAATCCAGATCTTCCCGAATCGAGAACAGGCAAAATTACGTGGCGTTTCCGTTCAGGAGATTGGAACAACAATCAATGCCCTTATCGGGGGAGTTATTGTTGGAAAGTATTCCAAGGAAGGACATCGAAATGATATTCGGATCAAGATGTCCGATGCCTCGAAGAATAAGCTCGATGACTTAAAAAAAATCTTCGTGAGAAACACTCGCGGCGAGCTGGTGAATCTTTTAGAAGTTGTCTCCGTGAAGGAACTCCCGGGAGTTCAGTCGATTAATCGCCGCCAGAGAAGTCGGGCGGTGACCATTTTTGCCGGAATTGCTGCCGGTAAATCCCAGGGTGAGGCCCTTGATAGGGTTAGGGAGATAACAAAAAAACATCTTCCTCCGGGCTATTCACTCATTGAGTCCGGGTCCTCGGAAACATTCAAGCAAACATTCACCAGCCTCTTCTTTGCATTGGGTATGGGAATTCTTATTGCTTACATGATTCTGGGCGCCCAGTTTAACAGTTTCATCGATCCCATAACGGTTCTGATGGCGCTGCCATTTAGTATTTCTGGAGCATTCATGGGTTTGTGGGCCCAGGGCCAGTCTTTAAATATGTATTCAATGATTGGACTTATTTTGTTAATGGGCATTGTTAAGAAAAATTCCATTCTTCTGGTGGATTTCACCAATCAACGCAGGCGCGATGGTCTCTCAATTAAAGACGCCTTAAAGGATGCTTGTCCCAAACGCCTGCGGCCCATTCTTATGACCACATTTTCAACCGTTGCTGGTGCAATTCCATTGGCCTTTTCAATCGGACCTGGATCCGAGTCTCTGAAACCCATGGCAGTTTCGATTATATGGGGAAGTTTGATATCAACAGTTCTAACCCTTATTGTGGTTCCCTCACTGTATTCATTGTTGGGAAGAGAAAAGAAGGGTCTTGATTGATGCTCGATATTGAAATCATCATTTCCACAGGTCTTTTGGTATTAATTTGGATCATACAAATCCTCCATTATCCAAGTTTCCTGTTTGTGGATCGAACTCGTTTTTCTCACTTCGAACAATTTCACACAAAACGCATCAGCACCATTGTTCTTCCACTGATGCTCGCGGAACTTGGACTTGTTATTTTTCACTTCCGTCCTCTCGTTTTTGGAATCGTTTCTCTCATATGGATCAGTACGTTTTTCCTCCAAGTTCCATGTCATGAAAAACTCAAACGTGGTTTTGATGAAAAAGTAATCAGGAAGCTCATTTTAACCAATTGGATCCGTACTCTCTTGTGGACGATTAAATTTTTAGTCCTCGTGACCACGTGAATAGTCCCCCATGGCCCAAGGTTGATGAGAATGGGACAATCCTAAGGCTGTATATCCTCCCCGGCGCGTCGAAGAATGAAGTCGTTGGTGAGTACAATGGTAGATTAAAGATTTTAATTGTTCGCCGTTAAATGGGGATGAATTTCGGAATTTTCTTCCTTTCTAATGGCGTCTTTTATTTAACGCATCCTTGCTTTTTCATTCTTCTTTCAAAGTCTTGTGCTTTCAATTCGTGAGCTATCAGCTTGCAGACAACTGCCCTTATGAAGAAAACAACCGATCAATTAGATTTGATACCCCCATATTGTCCCAATTCCTACTGTCGATTTCATTTGGGAACAAATGATCTCTTTTACGTAAAAAATGGTTGGGCGAAGACTGATAAGGCACCATTTTTTAATCAGCGATACAGATGCCGGGAATGTAAGATTCAATTTTCCGCCAATACTTTTAATCTCGATTTCAGAAAAAGGTTAGGAAATCATT
Source organism: Bacteriovoracales bacterium (assembly GCA_964203555.1). Lineage (GTDB taxonomy): Bacteria > Bdellovibrionota > Bacteriovoracia > Bacteriovoracales > Bacteriovoracaceae > Peredibacter. The sequence goes on along the minus strand of CAXNNO010000359.1, from coordinate 225 downwards.
CGGAAAAAGTTCTTCATTACACCTTGAATGGCATGAGCAACAACTCTGTCTCGAGGCTTTTGAAAATAGCAGAAGGCACCGTTCGAAACAGGTTAAAGGATATGGCACAACAGGCTCTCTTTTTTGAAAAAGAGCACTCGCCGGAAAAGCTCATAGAGAATGTTGCCTATGATGGTTTTGAGACTTTTACCCACTCACAATTCTCGCCTTGTTACATCAATACGG
>CAXNNO010000358.1:0-3033 GCA_964203555.1 Bacteriovoracales bacterium | reverse complement strand
GTCCCCAACAACAACGATCGTAAGACGATCCCAAGGGAACGCCTCAGAATTAACCCTAGCCATTTCAGGCTTACTTAAGAGACTGATAGTTGTTGGAAAATTCACCAATTCCGCCAGGTCTCTTTTCTGATGATCATAGAGCATAATTTGTCCAATAAAAGCACTCGTTTGTTCAAATCCAAAAGCGTGTGCCCCAATTTGATGATTTTTTTGGTGAGTAAATTCACTATCAAGAAATTTGCCGGATGAGACATCTGCAAAGACATCTCTTATGATTCCGATGGTCTCACTGGCCGTCTCATTTTTTGAGAATGTTATAATTCCGGCCCTGCCATAATCCCGCTGCATTGAAACGTAGGCACCGGCCGAATAGGTCAGACCTCTTTTCACTCTTAATTCTTGAACAAGTTTTGAAGTGAATCCCCCACCCAAAAATCCTGACAGGAAATAAAATTGATCGTATTTTCCACCAAACTCATTTGAAGTCATGTAGCGACCAATGCGAATTTGTGCCTGATTGGCACCTGGCACATCAACCAAATAAATGGCGGACTCCTGTTGAGGCTTCTTCATTTCTAACTGGCCTAGTTTTGAATCGTTTGACCAGTCGCAGTTTTTTGAAAGAACGTCTTTCAAGTCCTTCACCTCAGATGGGCCTGCAAGATAAAGAACTTTTTTGGTTTTGTTTAAAGAACTTAAACGTGATTTAAGCAAAGCTGGATTCATTTTATCAAAGCTTTGAATACTACCTTCCACGGGTTGTGCATAGGCCGTATCCTCGAGTGAAACTTTTCGAAATACTCGATCGGCAAGGGCGGAATGAGAGGAAACAAGGTTCTTGAGATGGCTTTTTGATCTGCTAATGTGGGATTTCAACTCCCCGAGAGGGTATTGAGCATCTTTAAAGAGTTCACAGACCTTGCCCATCACGGGCCTCATGTCTTTAACTAGGGCCTGAACCGTGAAAACGGAGTATTCATGGGTCACTGATGGACGAAGGTTTGCACCATAGAAGTCAAAAAATTCTGAAATTTGTCTTTGAGATTCTTTTGAAGTACCGGCGGTTAGTTGATCTAAGGTCAACTGAGTCAGACCAGCAACAGAATCGCTTAGAGCACCATCCTGAAAATAAATTGAAGCAGTGAATTTTGGAAACTTATCATCTTTAATCCAAACGACATCGAGTTCTTCTTTTCCTATTTGCCATTTTAAACGCTTAACTGAATCAAGAAAATTTTCTTTTCCAAAAGCAGAACTTGCTAACAGCATTCCCAATATAAAAAATTTCATTTTATTTCTCACTTGTGTTGATTCCAGACAGATACAAATACACCGTTTTTAGAAAAGGTTTCACGACAGATTGATTTTACGTCTTTTACGCTAACTTTTTCGTACTGCCTGAGTTCTTCTTTATAATGCTTCCAATCTCCAAATAACATCTGTCTGTCCCCGAGAAAGTGAGCAAGGCCAGCATTGGTATCAAGGCCTGAGTAAAGATCCACCAGATAATTATTTTTAATTTTCTGAATATTTTTTTCGGTTATTTCGCTGTCACAATATTTTTCAAGTTTTCCTTCGAGATCTTTTCTGAAGTCATCAAGCTTAACTCCCCGAACAAGTTCTCCACCGATGAAGAAAAAGCCATTTTTTTCCAATTGCTGATGGGCCGCATACATAGAGGTTGCAACCGGCCTGTTCACAAGAATATATTCATTAATCAAAGTTGAACTTTTGCCTGAACCGAGAATAGATGAGAGCACATCCAGAGCATATCCTTTTGGATGTCCGGCCTTGTAAGTTGGGTAGGAGAGCATAAAAATAGGACTCGGAGATTCACCCTTTTGACTCACGACTTTTGGTCTTTCAAAGGATACCTGATAATCCTTTTCCGTCTGAGAAGCATGAGCTTCTGTTACTGATGGTGAGGATGGAATTTTCCCAAACTTATCCTGAATCATTTTCTTCGCACTCGAGGAATCAATGTCACCGACAAGAACCAGGGTAACATTATTGGGAGCGTAAAAACGTTTGAAATAAGCGTGGATTTGTTCCCGAGTAACGGACTTCAAGTCGGGAATTTCTCCTATGACGGGCCGACTGTAAGCAGTTCCTGCGAATAAAGTTTGCATAAGAAGCTGATAGAGTTGACCCTTCGGTGAATTCTCGTATCGCATTTTTCTTTCTTCAAGAACAACGGCCCTCTCCTTATTAAAATCATCCGGATCCAACGCCAGGTTTTCCATCCTGTCGGCCTCAATATCCAGAATAACGTTCAGTTCCTTTGAAGGGAGGTTTTCATAGTATACGGTTGAATCGTTGGTCGTATAAGCATTGGTTGATCCCCCACTTCCTTCAATGATGAAATCAATGGTGTTCTTACCGAATTTCTTAGCACCCTTGAACATCATATGTTCGAGGAAGTGAGATGCACCCGTTATGCCGGGAACTTCGTTTTTACCGCCTACTTTATAGAAGAAATAGAGCGAAAAGATGGGAAGCTTCGGGTTATTAACGATTAAGGCGGTCATCCCGTTGTCGAGTTTAATTTCCTCAACATCAAGGTTGATGCTTTCCTCTAGGCCTTTATCTTTTTTAAAAGTGGAACAACTATTAAAAGCAAACGTGGAGACGAGTAGCAGAAATAAAAACTTCATAGTAACATCCTTAAGATGAACAAGATTACAATATTAGGATCTGGAACAAGTACGGGTGTTCCTATTTTAGGATGTAAGTGCAAGGTTTGCCAATCAAACGACCGCAGAAATAAAAGGTTCCGCACCTCCGCCCTTATTCATCTTCCTGACGAGCGAAAAGTTCTTATTGATGCCTCTCCCGACCTTCGCACTCAATTATTAAAAAATAAGATTGAAATGGTTGATTCAGTTATCATTACTCATGATCATGCTGATCATACTCATGGCATGGATGATTTACGCCCGTTTGGTTTCAAAACTGGCACATCCCTTCCCGTTTATACAGATGCTTCAGCAGGTAGAGATTTGAAACGAAAATTTTCTTATATCTTTGATCGTC
>CAXNNO010000357.1:0-3042 GCA_964203555.1 Bacteriovoracales bacterium | reverse complement strand
CAATATCTTGGACATAAATTTTAATGCAAATAAACCAGGTCAGTTTTAAGGATAAAATATGAGAAATTCTTTTTACTTATTTTTATTTGGTTTTTTATGTCTCGATGTATCGGCACAGACTTTTAGATCGCCTGATATCTTGATAGACTCAAAGCTGGATTACAATTGGTCAGGTGTCCTTGTTACCAAGTTCAGAACATTACTGAAAAATTATAAAATTACGGATCCATTCGTGGGGCGGTTTCCGCAAAAGATTCTACTGAACGAATTACAGGTGGGAAATTTACTACCTACTGAATCGAAGGATCTTATTAGAGATTTTGGCACTTCCGTGGGGTTGCAATTTCTGAATGCTGAGACAAAAGTTTGGATTGAGGATTTTTCCTACGATGTAAAGGGCTTCAAAACTGAGCTCAAGGCCAGTGAGCAGAAAGCGGACGGGCTAGTTCTTGGAACAGCATTCTCCGCCTCTAACGTCGGCCTGAGAGCAAGGAAAATTTCTCTTTCTTTGGTTATTCCCGGTAACAATGATTTACCTTTATTCAATGTCGATATCATCAACCCAGTTATTCAGGCCAATGAAGAAAATCTCATTAATTTTGCCGCCAACATAAAAATTCAGGACAATAAAAGCTTTTATAAACTTCAAATTTTAAAGGCGAACTTTGATCAAATGGCAGATGGTCTCACCGCTAACACCAGTGACATAACTTTTGATTACGAAAAGATTGTTATCCCTAAAGTCAGTCTTCGCCTGGGTAATAAGTTGATCGTCTTTTCAACCGAGAAAATAGAAAAATTAATCAGAGACAACCATCAGGCGATTAAGGGTCTTTTGCTTGCCCAGGCAGCGGATTTTCTTCGCACTAATACGACTAAGTCTGCCTTCAAAGTATTAGAGCAATATAAAATTAACAAAGAATATTGGCTGGCCTCTCCCGTCTTAAAAAGTCAGATTCAACTTGGTAAGTTCGCAAGCTCTTCTCGTGGTGACGACATCCAGATAAACCTTCCGGGGGATTTCTGTACTAATCAAGGTTTCAACGAATTAAAACAAAAGTGCATCAATAACAAGATAACAAAAACAGCACCGACAAGACTTAATCAGCAATTTCATAAGAAATCAGTCTCGGTTATGAAACAGCTGATGGCAGAAAACGATGTGAATATTGTTGCGAGTATTTCTGAAGATTATGTTAACAAGCTTTTGGTCACAACTTATGATGCCGGTCTTTGGAAGGCTTCACTAGATGAAGCAGGAGTGGAGTTGGGGCCTAATAAAGTCATCATGAGACTCAATAAAAAAGGGGATTCCGGAACTCTTTTTATGGATGTGATCTACCATCCTAGTAAACTTGAAAAATTGATAACAGGCTCTAAAGAAATTAGATTTCCGCTCGTTCTTGAAGTCTCTTTAAGAATTGAGAAATTTGATAATGAACCAGTCATTATCATTAGGCTCAATGATGTTGATACCACAGATAAAACACTCATTTATGGTCGCCCGGAGGAAAACATTATCAGCACACTCCAATATCTTCCTCGGTTTAAGAACAAGGTTGTACAGGCGATTCGAGAAAAACTATCTGGTTTAAAGTCTAAAGACATCATTGAATTACGTTACCCAGAACTCAAAGGTCTGGGGTTGGACAAGGTCGATTTCTTATCTGATGGATCTGGAAGAATGAATGCAATCATGAGACTAGAGGACCTGATAGAGGAGAATACTGTTAATTAAAAATAGACTTGGGCCTTGGCCTGCATAAATGAATACAAAAAAACCGCATTGGGGTCATTGGCGACTTTCCCCAGTTCTTCTTTGGCCTTATCGACGGTTTCTTGATTCACATAATTTTCACTTAATAACTGGCCTGAAGCTGAGAGGAGTAAATCACTCCAGAAGTGAAGGGCCTGTTTCCGAAGGGCCGGTTGTCGGTTATCAAAATGCCATGTTTTCACTTCTGTTCTTACCTGATGATAACCAACAGAAGTGAGAAGATTGCCAAGCTTTGCACCTATAAATGGATCTCCGGCATGATTATGTTGGTAATCATTAAAAGCCATCCAGTACTTCCAGACGTTGGGTGAGTAGGGATCGAGAAAAAAAGAGGAATTCATAACCTCTGTAATAACGATTTCAGATCCCGGTCTCAATACTCGTCTTGCTTCACTTAATACTTGTGCGGGATTAGGAACATGCTCCAGGATCCAGCATAGGTAGGCAGCATCAAAAGTTTCTGCTTCGAAATTCAAATTATCAGCACTCATTTCAAGAAACTCATACCTTCCGGCCGTTCCTGGAATGGAGCCTAGAAAAATTTTCGCCGCCTTCAGTTGTTTTTCATTTAAATCAATGCCGGTGACGTGGATTTTAGGAAAACGTCTCAAAAGAATTTCTGTCTGAGCACCAACCCCAGAGCCGATTTCCAGAACTTTTTTGGCAGAAGAAAAATTAATATTTTGGAAAATTGTATATTCTGCGAATTCAGCCTGTGTTCTGAGACGCTGCTGCTCTGTTTCTGAAAATCCATGTAAATAGGGAAATTCAGCTGGGGAACTCATTATTTGATGTCCTTATATTCCGTCGGATTCTGGGCAAAATCCTTTGCTGCCGAGATCATTTCTCTTAACGAAATGCCCGCAACGTAATTGCCAAATAATGCAAAGCTTTCTTCAGATTGTGCCAGTTGGTGAAGTTTTTTTACACTTAAGTATCTTTGCAGATCGTAAATCGGCAGTGCCCTATCCCAATAAGTGTTATCAATATATTCAAGATCATCGGAAGTGAATTCCGACGAGAGGGATTTTATATCCGCCATGATCTCTTCGTTAGAGCATTTTTTACGAGCAATGAAAGTGTAGGAGTAAATATTTTCATTATTCGTCGGAAAAATGGCCTTATTATTAATCACCCCAATACTATTAAGACCAAGACCCAAGGGAATGAGTACTCCGAACGATCTTTGAAGTGAGCGGATTTCCCTTTTGAGAAAAACTGTTGTGGAAGTCAATTCTTGGTATTTAATGCGAGTAAGTTCAGTA
>CAXNNO010000356.1:0-3048 GCA_964203555.1 Bacteriovoracales bacterium | reverse complement strand
CGCATTCAATGTCGGAATATTAAATTTTGAATCGATCTTGGGTCTACTAAGTTTTATGGGCGAGCGGCAGCCAGCATTTGTGTAGTCCAAACCTTTTGTGGTCGAAGAAAAGCATCGCTTGGATAACGCCTCATCTTGGGCGAGTTTTGATAAGTCATATTCATTTTTCTTACCATTTGTTCCCGAATCGGAATCTTTTTTGGCGGCACCGTCGTTGAGAACTTCTTCACTCGCTCCTTCAGCTAATGCGTTGGTTGATTTCTCAAACTGGTCTCTGATTTTTTCAAGGGCCGCAATCCTTTCCTCGATGGCCTTCTCCTCTTCTGTGAGTTTTCCGCTGATCATTTTCACAAGAAGAGTCGCCGCCGCAAACATAGCGATCCTGCCGATAGCACTATTTAAACCAGTGACCGCAAAATTGGTCACACTCGTGCCAACATTTAGCAAGGCTTTGAATTTTAGTAAAGCAGCCATCACTGCAACTGACAGGCCTGCCCCCATTAATCCGCCAGCGGCATATCCATTGGCCCCGACATAAGCGTAGGCAATGCCCGTTTGAATCGGAAGGTGAGATGCATTAGGACTACAGGCCGCCTGGTCATTTCCATTCCATGAACCGTAAAGGGCCTCGATTGCTGCCAAGGTCGTGGCGATAGCATAAACCGCTAAAGTCGCCTTCATCCAGGAGTTTTTTTTCTTAGTATGCTCGAGATTGCTTTTTTCGTTGTCGATCTGGGCCTGAACGCTAGCCTTCTGATAATCGCCGCCTTCCTTCATGTTATTTTTGGTCTTATCCAGAGACTGAGCATTGCTGTCGATATTTTTTCTCTTATTGTCCCCGCCCATGATTTCGGCTGCAACGTAGACAAGACTTCCGGCCAGATAGACCATGAGAGAAGACTGCTTCATTCCTAATTTACATTTTAAGATGATGGTACTGCCAATGATCCCATTGGCCATTCCCAGAACAATCGTTGCATATCCTTTATTTTCTTTTTTTTCTTTCTCGGCCGCTTGAGCGGAATTGAGAACCGGCATGGGAGCAATCATGAGAGAAAAGCTTAAAATCACTGCAAAAAATTTTTTCATACCTTTATTTTACAATGAGTTTTAAAAAAAACGCTCAGAATTATGAATTCCATCTATCCGTCATGATAACTCCTCAGATCTTTAACACCCATGATGGAGGTCATAGTGCCAATATTTGTTGTCATGAATTGGGGAAGAAGCTAGCATTTTTATAAGAAGTAAAATAAAGGCTGATGACTTTCGTCGGGCAAGATCATGAAAACCTACACCAATAAGCAATTTAAAGTTATGCCCTGGAAAAATGGCCTGGGTATGACGACTGAGATGGTGAAATTATCCACTGGGACTGAGACTATTTTCAGATTATCCCGGGCAAGAGTTGATAGTGACGGCCCTTTTTCACTTTTTGAAGGAATGGATCGTTATCTCATGATTCTTCAAGGCAGTGGTCTCTGGCTTTTTTGTACTGATTTTCCGGATGCTCAATTAACTCAAGACTCGGGGCCATTCTTTTTTTCTGGTGATAAAGAAATTCATAGTTCCTTAATAAAGGGGCCCGTGGAAGACTTTAATGTGATGGTCAAACGAGGTTACGCCAGAGTCGAGATAAAGCGCTATCCTTCGGGGGAGTGTTCAGACTTTACCTGTGAGAATGATTGCTCCTACATTTATCAAATGGAGACGGATACTCTTGTGGAGCTCTCTAAGGGCGAAACCTTAAATCAATTTCAAGGGCCTGGAATTATGATTAATCTAAAGATTAACTCCGTGGGATAACATTTTCTCATGTATTTTCCAAATTTCCCGAAAGGATATGAAACAATAAAATAAGCAGCTTAAAAAAGGAGCTATCGTGACTCGTACCATTCAAGAACGTAATGTTGCATTAATTTATGTCTACTCTTTTCTAACATTTGGCATCTATGGCCTGTATTGGTTAGTTAGTACAAAAAGAGACATCAATTCTTTAGGTGGCGAGATTCCTACCACATGGATTGTCTTGGTTCCTTTTGCTGGATTTTATCACATGTATAAATACTGCGAGGGATATGCAACTAAAGTTAAAAAAGATGATAATACAATCATGTACTTTTGTCTTGCGTTCTTCGCAGGCTTTGTTATGCCAGCGATTGTTCAACCAGAACTTAATAAAATGGCCCGGGCCTCTCAAGCTCCAAGCCTCGTAAAGGTTGCCGCATAAATACCAGTCTGAAATTTAACAAAGAGCTGAAGACGGTTAATATAGTGAAAACTATTGTTTTAACCGTCTTCACTTTTGGTTTTTATTATTTTATCTGGCAATACCGCCAATTCAAGCAGCTCAACATCCTATTAGAAGTCAATCATCATTCGTTTTTTAAATGGATATTCTTAAGTGTTATTACTCTTGGTTTCTACCATATTTACCACGAGTATGTGACGAGTCAGCAGATTATGCTCCTTCAAACGAAATTTGGTCTCAAAGAAAGTCCAGAAAGTTTTCCAATACTTTGCCTAATCATCTCTCTATTCGGAATGTTTTTTGTCTCCGATATGGTTCATCAGGAGGAGATCAATAAGATTATCAAGAAGATTAAGTTAGATTAAAACTTAGGTCCGCGTGAGTAAGGCCAGGAATGAATCTCAAGATTAATGACTAAGGATATTCTTCGATTATTCCGATAAGATTTAAATGAAATTATGGATCATGATCTATTTTCTTTCTTTAAATGCCACCGCCCAGATTCTTTCGAAGAAGGACTGTGGAGATACCGACATCCGGAAAACCAACCCCGTCATAAAAAATAGTCCAAAGCTATTGAAGCATTTTTCCACTCCAAAAGATCAGGATTCCATTGGTTGGTGCTATGGTTTTACCGCTGCGGACCTTCTCTCTGCAGAAATAGGCGAACCTGTTTCGGCCTTCCATGTTTCAGCACTTTTTAATAAAACTATGCGCCAAAACTTTTTATTCAGGATGGGTTTTGGCATCAATCGATTAATGACAAAACCCAAGTTCTCCGAAGTCTATGAGGGGGG
>CAXNNO010000355.1:0-3066 GCA_964203555.1 Bacteriovoracales bacterium | reverse complement strand
GTGTTAATTGTTAAAATCGATAAAAGCTATCGGATCATGTGGTTTTATCGATGTGTCTTGGATGTGCCCCTCAAATAAAGATGTCATCATTTTCGCAAGAGGCCTATTTGCCTTATTGGAAATAATGGCGAACGTGTTAATATGGTTTCAGGTACTAACACATGTTCAAGGAGATCAATATGGCCCGAGGAGAAGGTGGACAGGATAAAGGCAAAGCTAAAGGGAAACCGAAGCTAACGACCAAAGAAAAGCAGGATAAAAAGAAAGAAAAAGCAAAAAATAAGCCCAAGTAATTCTTTAAGGACCTCATGAGGTCCTTTTTTTATGTTTTACAGGTTGAAACACCCACTAATTGATAGAGTGGACACCAACCCGAAAGCCCTGTCATGAGAGGGATGATTCCAAGAAAAAACCATGGATCACGAGGTCCAATAAACGCCATAGTCACTAAAATAATTCCCGCTAGAAGTCTGATTCCTCTTTCAACAGGATGAATGTTTTTTTTCATAATGCCTCCTCACTTTTTGGTTCGATAAAATTTACAGGGCCTTGTTTTATGAGTAAATCGTTTAAGAATAATTTGAATGTAATGTGACATGATTTAGAAATCATATAATTGACTCCACAGTACTTTGTGAGTGAGGAGTCTACCGCTTTTATCGCTTTGTCTGCATCAATGTTTCCTTTAAGGAGGAAAATTAATGAAGCGGTTTTAAAATGGATGGGATAGTGTTTCGTCTTCTCTGCCTGAATTTCCATCTTGAATTCTAAAATATCCTGTCTCATTTTCTTGAGTATCTCCACGACATCCATCGCCGTGCAACCCATCATTGCGTTGAGGATGAGCTCCTTCGGAGTCGGTCCGCTATCAGTTCCGCCGTGCTCTTTTACGGCATCTATTGTTGTGATTAATCCACGATTATCACAAGAAAACTTCATGTCATTTACCCAATTTAGCTTTGCTTCAATCATCATATTCTCTCAAGGAAAAATTTAGCGCTTCACCGGTAATCCCAACTCATTCCATTTGATCATGCCGCCTTCCATGTTAAAGACGATGCCAAAACCAAGCTCAATTGCCAGTTGAGATGCCCTTGCAGATCTCCCACCCGAGCGACATACAAAAATAATCGGTCTTTTTTTGTCATGTATATTCAGAAAATCTTCCAGAAGAGGGCCAAGAGTTACAAGTTGAGCTGCCTCGATATGACCCAGTTCTCCAGAATACTCATCACTCGTTCTGACGTCTATAATACTGGCATCCGCCAGCGTCAATATGTCCTGCGGATTTATAGTAGGGATCCCATCTTTCAAATACGTTTTAGAAATCATTTTCTTGCTCCCTAAAGTGTTCCTGATTGTAACCTGGTTGTTAGAGGCATTTTTAAATAGGATCTTCCATTATCCTCTTTGGGCGGAAGTTTACCCGCATTTATATTGACCTCTATACTCGGGAAAAGTAAGCGTGGTGCCTTGAGTGTTTTATCCCGCGCCTCTCGAAAAGCAATGTATTGAGTTTCAGATGTCGTCGAGGATAACTGGATGTTTCTAAGTTTACTTTCCCCTATGGTCGTGTGAAACATCATTTCCCTTCCGCCCGGACTATAGTCATGGCCCACGTAAACGTGAGTTTCATCTGGAAGTGAATATAAATTGTTAGTTATGGACTGGTAAAGGTCACGGGCACTGCCATGAGGAAAATCACAGCGACCAGTCCCATAATCAGGAAGAAAAAGTGAATCCCCCACAAATACCGAATCCCCAAACTGATAACTCATGCAGGCCGGGGTATGCCCGGGAGTGGGAATCGCCTTCATCTTGATTGATCCAAACTGGACTTCTTCAAAGTTTTTAAACAGATAATCAAATTGGGAGCCGTCTGATTTAAAATCGGTCAGATTGAGATGTTTTTTAAAAACCTCCTGAACAATTTTTATTTTTTCACCGATTCCAATGATCGCTGTTGGAAAGAGTTGCTTCAGGATTTGTGAACTTGAAAGATGATCGGCATGAGCGTGAGTTTCAAGAATTGCTTTTATGTGAAGGTTATGGCCCTTTATATAGGAGAGTATCGTCTGAAGACTGTGATCATCAATATTTCCGGACGATGGATCAAAGTCCAGAACAGGGTCGATGATAACTGCATCAAGTGATTTTTCATCAATAACAAGATAAGTAAGAGTAAATGTTTCGGGATCAAAAAAATGCTCGATTCTCATAGGGCTCCTGACTTCTTAGATTAACTTCGACCATTTTATCATAAATAATTTATTATTCAATTGATTAATTGAATAATAAATGTCATCATCTGACTCCAAGGGGTTAATGGTGGAAAATCAGTTTCAAGTTCTTAAACAGCGCCAAAGCGATATCTTCGAATCGATGGCATCCATTATGGCCGCCATGGCAGCTCCAGTCAGGATACGCTTAATTCATTTCCTTTCCCAGGCGCCCCTCACCGTCGACGTTCTTGCGTCAAAATTAGACCAGAGTGTTGCCAATACATCCATGCATTTAAGAAAAATGCGAAACGAGGGTCTCGTTAGTGTCGAGAGCTTGGGCCAGAGAAGACTTTATACCTTATCAACTCCAGTGTTAGAGTTTTGGGAAACCTATCAAGACTTTATTCAGAAACTTGACCCTGATCTAAAAATCAACTCTTCTGATTTATTTGGTGAAATCAATTGGAAAGAAAGCTGGCCCGTAACAAAGAAGCTTCTCAAAAAAGAGGAGATCATCTTTCTGGACGTGCGTCCTGGGGACGAAGCAACAGATGATCTCGATCATTTTCCGGATATCCTTCATATTCCGCGGGAGGAATTGAAGAAAAATTTCCCGAAGCTTCCCAAGAAAAAAAACATACTCATCTTTTGTCGAGGACGAATGTGTGCTCTTTCTGCTTATACGGTCAATTATTTAAGAGAAAACGGATTCAAGGCCTATCGACTTGAAGAATCATGGACACGAATAAAGAAAGAATTATCTAAATAGGGGGATGATTTATGAGCGAAGCACTCTTTGGAGGCGCCTTAATTGGCCTCGCCGTTAGTTTAATGATGCTCTTCA
>CAXNNO010000354.1:0-3078 GCA_964203555.1 Bacteriovoracales bacterium | reverse complement strand
TCTGGAGAAATGAGTAAGGAACATACTCCCTATCACTGCTCCCTCTGACATAGATGGAATCCCTGTCATAGTCGGAACTGCCATGAGTTGAGCCAGAAAACTTCTGGGCCATCTCATAGACTTTTAATTTTAGCACGGGTGTAACCTTTTAAATTTTAATTACACCCATCCTATCACGATATGAATCAAATCTCTAGCGCTGTCATGTCGTCAGTATAGTCACAAATCGTTTTTGCAATTGATAAGTTATGATTGAGATAATGAGCGCAATAGACTTTAAAATCGGTTATTTTTGACTCGTAGTATTTTTTATATTCAGGTGATGCGGTTTCTAATTTCTGGTCGGCCAAAACGGCCGACTCCAGTAGTCGCCATGCAACAACCATCTGCGAAGAAAAGGCGAGAAATTCAGTACAGTTTTGAAGAATTAAGTTGGGTTGATTATTCTTAGCATATCCCGAAATCTGCTGCATTACTCCCTGAGCACTCAAAAGGACTTTTCCAAAGAGCTCTTTTTCTTTTTTAAATTTAGCCTCATTCAGCGCCTGCACGGAACTGACTATTTCCTGAGAAAGACTGGCAAGCGTCTTACCTCCATCTTTCAGGATTTTTCTCATGACAAAATCAATCGCCTGAATGCCATTGGTACCTTCATAGATCATCGCAATTTGTGTGTCCCGAACAAATTGCTCGACTCCGTATTCGGTGCAGTAGCCGTAACCACCGTGGGCCTGAAGGGCCGTGGATGACACATTGAATCCCTGCTCAGAGCAATAGGCCTTGCAAATGGGCGTCAGGAAACTAATGAGTGATTCGTGTTTATGATCTTCCTGGGCCTTATTAAATAAATCGGCCGTGTATAGACAAAGGGCCCTCATTCCTCGAGATAATGCCCGCATTTTAAGAAGGTTTCTTCTCACATCAGGGTGATGAATAATTTCTTTACCAAACTGGCCTCTTTCTTTGGTATATTTTTCGGCCATTAAATAGGCCAGATTCGCTTGCGATTCTCCCTGAATGCCACAGTATAAACGCGCCTCATTCATCATGATAAACATGGTCGCCATACCCTCAAACTCATCTCCAATGAGCCACCCAACTGATTCGCCGTCCGCTCCAAATTGAAGCTCACAAGTTGCGGAGGCATGGATGCCCATTTTATGCTCAATCTTAGAGCACACGACATGATTGGAGGCGCCAACAGATCCATCGGTATTAATGTGGAAACGAGGAACCACAAATAAAGAAATTCCCTTTGTTCCGGCCTCTCCCTCAGGAGTTCTAGCGAGCACCAGATGAATATTATTTTCGTAAAGATCGGATTCACCGGATGAGATAAAAATCTTCGTTCCTTTTATGGAGTATCTTCCGTCTCCCAGAGGTTGCGCGGTTGAACGGAGAGCACCTACATCAGACCCCGCATTGGGTTCTGTCAGGCACATTGTCCCACCCCACTTTCCTTCCATCATTCGAGGAACGATGTGGGTTCGCATGAAATCATTACCTTTGAGATTAACAACATTAAGGGCGGCTCGGGAGAGGCCCGGATACATCATCCACGCGCAATTGGCCCCAGTTGCCAAAGACATGCAGGCCACATAAAGAGCTTCAGGAACCGGCGTTCCTCCGATGTCAGCAGGCATACCTAAGGCAAACCAACCATTGCCATAAAAAGATTTTGTGACCGATTGAAGAACTTCAGGTGCTATGACCTTGCCATTGATGTGTTGAACTCCAACGTCATCCGAAGGGCCTCGAGTTGGGAAGATTTCGTTTTCAACAAACTTGGCATACTCGGTAACAATTCCCTTGATATCATTTTCTTCCAGCCCAAAATCTTTCCAGTTTTGGACCTTCAAAAGTTCGGTCAGGTTAAATTCGATATCACGATTGTCTGCTTTGTAATAACCCATAGATAATCCTTATCCTTAGTCAAAAGGGAGCTATCTATAGAATATCGCATGTTGAATGTATTTGTGAGAAGAGATGAAAATAAAGTTAGATAAAAACCTGACAAGAATGGTTACGAGGAAGGACTGACCCAGGTGGGTCACCTTCCTCATAGTGATTATAAGAGTTGCATTGGATTACTAACGTATTCGCCCTTCGATTGTTCTGAGTCATAAATACTTACTGGATTAAAGGCAGAATTGAGACCGGTATCAACCTTGTATTGCAAGATATGACCATTGGGCTTCACGTATTCAAGAGTATAGAGTTTTCCCGAAGCATAAACTTTTGAGGCTTCTTCCGTGATGGTTTTAAGGGTACCACCACCGGTGGGTGTAAAAACTGCGGCCAGTTTTGAGTTAGCCGATTTGGTGTTGGATAAAATGACATTGACCGTCCTGTCGGGAAGATTAGTCGTCGACTGATTTGAACTTTTACACGTATTGATATCGATAAAACCCAAGTAGGTTTTAGTGTTACAGGAATTGGCACTTAGACCTACTGCGACTCTCTTTTCAGTTTTAGGACCAATTGTTGGTGGAATTTCCGCCGGAGAATTGTACCAGGCAGTCAAATTTTGCAGGGCCGTTTGATTTTGCAGGGTCGGATTTTCAAAAAATGGATTTGTTTGATTGTAAGGTGAAGAAGCCGTTACGGGTTGATTCGTACTTCGGCTACTAGCGGTACCGGAGTTATTATCTTTTCCACAAGACACAATTAATGTCATGAAAAAGACATAAGTAAATAATTTCATAAAACCTCCGTCAAAAAGTATTTGATATGGGAAGTTACATCCAAAATACATGCCAAAAACACTAACGTTATATTCGAGGGTTAGAAATATGATATGTCGATATTTTAGACAACAATAATAAATATTGTTGAATGATGTGTTCATAATTTAACCACAAGTTTAACTCCAGGCCAACTACGAAGAGATTTTTTACCAATACAATTCAATTGTAGAGGAGGACTCCTATGCATGAAATAACCGATGTGAAGCATGCCGAAAAATGCAAATACATCCTGATCATTGAGGATGAAAAAAGCATTCAAGAGGCCCTCAAAGTGGCCCTGGAGATGGAGGGTTATGTCGTCTTTACAGCAGATAATGGTCAGGAAGGCCTC
>CAXNNO010000353.1:0-3093 GCA_964203555.1 Bacteriovoracales bacterium | reverse complement strand
AAAAAAAAATCTAATCCAAGGTGTAAGGCGGCCTGGTCTGAATTAGATGCAGCCTTTATCAGGCGTGATGATTTCCAGAAGTCCCAGCCAAATATCACTGAGTCCGTCAGAAATTCCCTGAATGAGATTAAAGAATCAAAGGCGAAACTCCAACAAGTATCAATTTCCGGTCACAACGGAGGAGGCTCCTTTGGTGGAAAAAAAGGCAACTTCACCCGTCAGTCATTGTCTCAAATCATGTCTGACTTTAAAGACGTCAATGATGTCAAATCCATCCTCCTTCTGGGCTGCTATACAGGAACCAAGCATGAAGTCATCGAGTGGAAGAACATTTTTCCAGATGCACGAATCATTGCAGGTTATGACGAGAAGGCACCTCTGGCGGACAGACCTCCGGGGCATCAATATATTTCAGATATACTTTTAAAAGAAAAAGGACTGATCAAATCTGCTGATCAAAAAAAGTTGAATGCTTTTGTGCGAGAAAATCTCAACGTGCTTCAATCTCTTCGTGCTGCCGTTTATCTTCAATGCAGTGATCCTGCTGATTCCGCAGATCCTCGTGAATACTACTACAGCTCAAACAGCTCCCGCTCGTTTGAACCGATGGACAGTAAAGAATGTGAAAAGAAGAAAGAAGAAATTGAAAAAATCTCGTCTCAGGCGGAGAAATATCACTCAGGTGATTTGGAGCCCCCTAAGAACACTAATGGTGATTTAAGAAAAATCTATAATCAGGCGCGCTCACTTGAGCATTGTAACAATGTAAACAACATTCAACTGAATCTTTCTCAAATTTTTAATCTTCTTTTTTATGAGGGCGTTAAGCAGAGTTTTTCTGACTTTTATAAAGATGATCTCGAAAGTGTGGAGCAATACCTCGACTACAATATTGAAGAGATGGAAAAGAAACTCAACGATTCCGTTCCACCTGAAAATGAAAAATTTGCATCTACCCGCTCTGCCTTTGAGAAATTAAAAACCGACCTTAAGGATCCATCTAAAAAAATATGGATACCCAATCGGGAGAACCTGGCCAAATACGGCCGAAAAGAATTAATGCTCAATCTCCATCGAATTAACGAGCTGATGGCGTTACCGGTACTTAATCAAAAGCAAAGAGGTGCCCTCTCGTGGCTTGATACCGTGACTTCACAGCATCTTGTGCATTTCCAAAACCCCTTCAGCTGGCATGAACTCACTGTCCCCGTCGCTGCACCTGAATCGGTTCACAAACTTAAAAACTTCATCAATCCTCGTCAAAGGTCATCGGGAGTCTTACGGAAAGAATCCGAAGAAAGTCATTCTGGAGATATAGACGAACTTGAAAGGGTCGGCCCAATCCAGGATAACAACTGAATAAATGAACTTTTCCACATTAACGCATCCCTATACTCTTTAAAAGAAACACAATATCCATTAAGCTGTTCTGACCTACCAAGTGAAGGACAGCTCATATGGAATACAAATTTTCAGAAATCGAACCAAAGTGGCAAAAATATTGGGAAGATCATAAAACCTTCAAAGCAAATGAAGATTTATCCAAACCTAAGTATTATGTTTTGGATATGTTTCCTTATCCCTCAGGTGCGGGCCTCCATGTAGGTCATCCCGAAGGCTATACGGCGACCGATATCATGGCCCGTTATAAGCGAATGAAAGGATTTAACGTCCTTCATCCGATGGGATGGGATTCTTTTGGTCTACCTGCCGAGAACCATGCGATGAAGACAGGGATCCATCCCAATCTGACCACTCAGGAAAACATCAAGACCTTTAAGCGACAATTAAAAATGCTCGGTTTCTCCTATGACTGGGAGCGCGAGGTGGCGACTTCTAATGTTGATTACTACAAGTGGACGCAGTGGATTTTCGTTCAGCTTTTTAATAAGGGTCTCGCTTACGAGTCACACATGATGGTTAACTGGTGCCCGATCCTCAAAACGGTGCTGGCCAATGAAGAAGTGATTAACGGGAAGTCAGAAGTCGGTAGACATCCCGTCATTAGAAAGCCCATGAAGCAGTGGATGCTCAGAATTACAGAATACGCCGAGCGATTGTTGCAGGATCTGGAGCTTCTTGATTGGCCTGATTCAGTCAAAGAAATGCAAAGAGTCTGGATAGGGAAATCAGAAGGTGCCTTAATCGAATTTGATGTTGTATTTAAACATCCGGATAACCTTGAACTTACAGATCACAAAATTGATGTATTCACCTCGCGACCGGATACACTTTTTGGTGCGACTTATATGGTGCTTGCTCCGGAGCACAAATTAGTAGACCTCATTACTACCCCGGACCAGAAAAAAACAATCCAACAATATCGTGATGTGACTGCACTTAAATCTGACCTGGAAAGAACGGAGCTTAATAAGGATAAATCCGGTGCATTCACCGGGGCCTACGCCATCAATCCCGCTAGCGGAAACCATATTCCAGTTTTTATCGCTGATTATGTCCTCAACACTTATGGTACTGGGGCGATCATGTCCGTGCCGGCCCATGATGAACGAGATCATGAATTCGCCAAGAAATTTAATCTCCCGATCCTCGAAGTCGTCAAGGGCGGAAATGTGGATGAAGCCGCCTTCACTGAAGACGGCGAGCATGTGAATTCAGATTTTCTCAACGGCACGAATAAGGCCGACGGGATTAAAAAAATGATCACCTGGCTGGAAGAAAAGAAAATCGGCAGTAAAAAAATTAATTACAAACTGCGTGACTGGCTATTCTCCCGTCAGCGCTACTGGGGCGAACCCTTTCCGATTCTCAAATTTGAAGACGGGACAGTTCGCTGCCTGGATGCCGATGAGCTTCCGGTCATCCTTCCTCAAGTTGAAAAATACGAGCCCTCTGGAACCGGGGAATCTCCACTTGCCACGATTGAGGAGTGGCTCAACGTCATTGATCCAAAGACTGGCAAGAAGGCCAAGCGTGAAACCAATACTATGCCCCAATGGGCCGGCTCTTGTTGGTATTATCTTCGATTTTGTGATCCTAAAAACACGAAAGAACCCTGGAATTCAAAGATTGAAAATTACTGGATGCCGGTGGATCTCTATGTCGGTGGAGCTGAGCACGCCGTGCTCCACC
>CAXNNO010000352.1:0-3119 GCA_964203555.1 Bacteriovoracales bacterium | reverse complement strand
CTGTGACTTTAGTCTTTTTTTTTAAGAAATCATCGTGACTGCCAAAGGAGGGTGTAAACTGCCTAGTTTTAAGCGGTTAGAAATGATAATAATATAGTGAGATGCTTTTTAAATTTCCACATTTCCTATTATCACAACTTAAACAGGTCTTTAAAACAGAAGACAGTCGTTTTATTTTGTCCGTAGGATTGAAGGTTTCGGGTATCTCATTTTGCATCACTCTTTTTATTTATTGGTTTCTGATGGAAGTTATGCGGCTCAATTACGCATTCTTCAGGGCCCACGGGTTTGCCAGCTTCGCTGATGGAACGCCTTTTTTCGATTTAATTTTAATGGAGGCTTCTGAAAATCTTCCCTTACTTTTCGGTTTTCACATCATGCTCTTTTTCATCGGCTCTTATATCGGATGGCTGATCCTCAGACCCTTTAAGGCGATGGCAGAATACTGTGAACAGGTCATTGAAAAACCGAACGTCGTTTATAAGGTCGATGAATTCAGCACTTATAATTTATTCACCCGCTTTTCTGAGTTCTTCTTTGAATACCTGAGAGAGTCACGACATAAAAATGAAATTTTTTCAAATAGCATTCCCCCGCAGTACTCGAGAATCCACAAACCCGTTATGGACAAGGTGTTCATGCTTCACTTTGGATTTTTACTTATTATTATTGCCATCATCAGCGGATTTTTTATCGTTGATTACTCGACGAACGTTTATGAATCTATGGTGGAACTCGCTACCAGGACATTAAAAGATCAAAAGTCTGTCACTAAATTCTTCTCAGAGCAGATGTTTATTCTGGAAGATATCGTTATTTTAACGATGGTATTAATCGCTGTTTCTTATACCATGCTGGGTTTTCACCTTTACGCCAAAGTTTCCGGCGCTGCTTTCGCCATTTTTTCCACGATGCGTTCCTACATGAAGGGCAACTATTCCAGTCGGGTACACCTTGTCGGTTATGCGTATTTGAGGGACTACACCCGCAAGTTGAATAAGTATCTTGATTATGTTCAAAATTATTTTGCGAAAGACCCAACAAAAAATAAAACTTTATGATAATTTATTATTGTTAAATTCAACTGATTTAAAAGGACTGACATGAAAAGAATGCTACCCCTTGCCGTTGCCCTTATGATGGCCACCGCCTGTACTTCCAAAGATGAACTCAAAAAAATGTTGAAAGAAAATCCTGACATCATTACTGAGGCCATTGAGGCCAACCCCAATAAATTTATTGAAGCGCTTAACAATGCTGTTAAGGCGGCTCAAGAGGGCGAAGGAAAACGTCGGGAGCAAGACGAGAAGAAAGGTCTTGAAGAATCTTTTAATAACCCTCTTCAGGCCGTCATCAGAGCTGATGAAAGTTTTCGGGGAAATAAAGATGCTCCTATTACTCTTATCGAATACTCAGATTTCGAATGTCCGTTTTGCTCTCGTGGCTTTAATACGGTGATGGAGCTGATGAGTAAATATGAAGGAAAAATTCGCTTTGCGTACAAGCATCTTCCACTTAGCTTCCACCCTCAGGCAATGCCTGCCTCTCAGTACTACGAGGCGATTCGTTTACAGAGTCCTGATAAGGCCTGGCAATTTCATGACAGAATATACAAGGACCAACGTAAGCTTCAAAATGGGGAATCTTTTTTGAAGGCAGTTGCTAAAGAACTCAAAGTGGATATGAATAAACTGGCAAAAGATGTTAAATCTGAAGCCGTTCAAAAAAGAATTGATGAAGATATGGCCGAAGCCGCTAAATTTGGTTTCCAGGGAACACCGGGATTCTTATTAAACGGAATTCCTGTTAAGGGTGCCTATCCTGCAAGTCATTTTGATGGTCTCATCGAAGAGCTTAAAAAACGTGGAAAGCTCTCTCTTTAATAACTTTATTTCCCAGGGCCCTGATTTATTCAGGGCCCTTTTTTTTTGGTCTGTGTGGTTATTTCAGCTGATTCATGCTTCGAATGACTTCAATTTGCGGCTTCAGTTTCAAGTCGGCCAACTCTTCGTACACTTTGAAAATGTCATTCTGATTTGATTGGACATACAAAATGTTCAAATCGTCGTGATAGAAATGTTCCTCAAATCCCTTTGAAAGAACGGCGTTTCGTAAAGAGTTGTCAATATTGGATAGCTTAAGGACTGAACTGAGTATGAAAAATCGATCACTTCCTGAATCAATCACCACATTTGTAAAATCCTGGGGTTTTTGTTCTGAGTAGAAAAAGATATAACCATTTCTTTCCTCAATTTTTTCACCCATTGATGATAGAAAATCTTCTTTTTTGAGTGCAAAAACAAAATGCGCCAGACGGTAGTTCTTTGGGAGTGCGGGATGGTATTCACCACTCATGATTTTTGCATTCTCATCCCTACGGACTCTTTTTTTGCTAAATTTGTCTTGGGGAATGTTGAGCTGTGAGCCTGGATCGCGGGTTTTTGGAGCTTCTTTTTTAGCCTCGGATTTTGAAACCTCCGTCTTGGGAAGTAATGTGGAATCATTCCTGATGGTTGAAACGTTTAAAGAAGTAGGATTTTTTAAACTAAAATAGATATAACCCATAATAATGAGAAGAAAGAAAATCATAATAATTTTTTTATTTTTCATTGATGACCACTCACTTTTATTTTCCAGTTTGTTATGTCGCCAACATCATCTACGGCCCCGTCAATCAATTTAATTGTCCAATCCCCTTGAGACATTTCATTATAAAATGCATTCGAGATAAGGGTGTAATCCGAAAGTCCTGCGTCCTTGATGTTACTATTAATAAGAAGAATTTTACTTTTTGTTCCCGAGGGCGAGGTCAGTTCAACCCCTAAGTCTCCGATGAATTCGTGGTTGGTTGAAAGCTTGATCTGAACGGATTCAATGAAATAATTTTCTGTGACAGTGATTGAATCTATGACTCCTGTCGAAGAGTTATCAGGTATTGAAAGGGCCATGTCTCCGGAGGTATAGTAATTTGACTCAAGATAGGGCCCCAGAGTTACGGAATAATTTTTGGCCATCCCAACGGCAGCTTGTGCATTGGCCCTTCCGAATCCATACTTATTTGAAAAATAAACTCCTGCTCCGTTTTTCACCCATTTATAATCGTAGATATGATCGATTAA
>CAXNNO010000351.1:0-3170 GCA_964203555.1 Bacteriovoracales bacterium | reverse complement strand
CGTATCAAGGTCACCATCTATACCAATCATTTCTTTTGCCGCTCTGTTTATAAAAATTCCCTTACCATCCTGATCTATTACGCCCATAAAATCCGTCGAACTTTCTAAAAGTTGTAACAATCGTCCCTGATTTCTTGCAATTTCTTTTTGTTCATGGATGTCTGTATCAGTCCCGACCCATTTGGTAATTTGACCGCGAGAATCTTTGATGGGTAGGGCCCGCGAAAGGTGCCAGCGGTATTCTCCGTCTCTTCTTTTTAAACGATACTCGTACTCAAATGTTTTACTGGTCACGATGGATTCTCTCCACCGACTGGCGACCTCTTCGACATCCTCAGGATGAATAAAGAGGCCAATATTCCAATCCGCCGTTGATTCCGGATCCGCTCCGGAGAATTCATACCATTGACGATTATAGTGGACCACCTCACCTTCAACATTTGTGATATAAGCGATCTGAGGAATTGAGTCCGCATAATCTCTAAAAATGAGTTCACTCTCCTCAACTAATTTCAAGGCAAGAACCTGCTGAGTGACATCGAGAATCAGGCATAGAAGACCTGTCGTTTTGCCGGCATCATTTTTAATTGGTTCCAAAAAAAGGTCAACGAAGTAATTAAACATTGATCCATCTGGCTGCCTCAACGCCAGAGGTAAAGATTTAAAAGTTTGACCGATTCCTGATTGATATATTTCATCCATGATCACCACAACACCCGTAGATATCATCTCTTGAAGGCCTTCACTCACCGAGAGGCCCGACAAGTCTCCCCCTGGAAAATATTTTTTGGCCTCCGAGTTCTCTAATTCAATGATATGCCCAGGGCCTTTGGTCATAAGAATTGAAAAGGGTGCCTGCATAAAGAGTGAATGTAATTTCGCTCTTTCTTTTTCAGAAATATCTTTCGCAGTTTTTTGATCCTCAATATCAGTTGAAGTTCCCACCCAGCGGATGACATTATTATTTTCATCCAGTACCGGAGTAGCACGGGCAATAAACCAACGGTATGATCCATCTAACATTTTCAAACGATATTCAGTGCTCCCCGCCCTTTTCTGCCTAACGGTTTCTTGCCATACCTCTTTCACCTGATCCCGATCTTCCGGATGAATAATATTCAGCCAACCATGGCCCAAGTTCTGTTCCATTTGAGTACCAGTCAACCGGGCCCAGAGTTCATTGAGCCAGACAACCTCACTATCGGCATTGGCCTCCCAAACAAGCTGAGGCATGAGTTCGGTCAAGGATCTAAACCGGGACTCATTTTCAAGAGCTAATCTCTCCGCTTTTTTTTGTTCGGTTATATCATAGGCCATTACGATGAACCCTTTCACCCTACCCAGTTCATTAAAATCAGGCCGATAAATCACCTCGACGTCCCTCAGACCAACCGCAGAGTGGGGTAAAGTTGTAGTCACCTTTACCTCCTCACCGTTAAAGACCTTTTCAAGAAATGACTTTGTCTGAATGAGATTTTCTGTATCTGGAAAATCTATCATGGGGAGGCCATAAACTTCTTCCGGACTCTTGTTAAACCATTGATTGAATTGAGCGTTGGCAAAAAGGATACGGCAATTTAAGTCGAGATAGAGCAAAAGACCTGGATAGGCGTCCGAGATCAAACGAAAGAGGTCTTCTGAACCTGGTGCTTTCATAAAATCAATTATTAAACCGGATTTTTCCAGGTTTTAGCTTTATCTTTTAAATTTAAATATAATTAAGATAAATATCCCATCCCTCTAATTTCAGAATTAAATTCCACTCCTCATTTAAAAAAGATAAACTTCTAAAATGCTTCGCCTCCTCACTTTATGCCTCATTTTCGTGCTGGCCGGAATGGTTCACCTGTTGGACCCGTTTTCTTTCGTCAATGCAATTCCATCCTTTTTTCCGTTTAAGCTTGAGATCATTTACTGGACAGGTCTTTTAGAATTTTTCCTCGCCGGAGGATTAATTTATAAGCGGTCGCGATCCTTATCCGCGCAAATCAGCGCACTTTATTTTCTATGCCTGATACCCATCCATATTTATGTGAGCTGGAATAGAATTCCGATGTTTGGAATTTCAGATCCCTTTCTTCTTTGGGCCCGAACTGGTTTTCAATTGATTTTTGTCTGGTGGGCCTATTCTTTAAAAAAAGTATGATGTCGCACTGCCATTGAGAACGATTTATCCTGACCTTCTCCTTCGAAATTTGGTATTTTTTAATGGTCTCCTAAAGAAGGTCATATGCAGAAAAAACTCGTTCCAGACTATATTGAACAATTAGAGGTCTATCAGGCCGGGAAACCCATTGAAGAACTAGCGCGTGAAAAGGGACTGACAAAGATCTCAAAACTTGCCAGTAATGAAAATCCCCTGGGCCCGTCTCCATTTGCCATTCGTGAAATGACCATGGCCTTGTGGGATGTCCATCGTTACCCGGATATGTTTGCTCATCAGCTCAAAAACGCTCTCTGCGATCTCTATCAGCTTAAACCTCAAAATATTATATTGGGTAACGGCTCTGAGGGGATTATGGGCTATATCGTGAGGGCCTTCCTTCAACCAAATGAAGAAGTCGTTACATCGGTGAATACCTTTATTGGTTTTTTGATCCTTGCAAAATCGGTAGGGGCAAAACTCATTCAGGTACCCAGAAGGCATGACTACAAATATGACGTTGAGGCGATGGCAAAAAAAATCAACGAAAATACCAAAATTGTTTATATCGCAAACCCAGATAATCCGACCGGTACTTATATAACGAAGGAAGAATTTGATTTTCTCATGAAGCATGTTTCCCCACACACCATCGTTATTTTGGATGAAGCTTATTTTGAATTTGCTCAGTTTCAATGGGATTATCCGGATTCAATGAACTATCGTTATGACAACGTAATTACTCTGAGAACCTTTTCTAAAGCCTATGGGATTTCTGGCATTCGTTGTGGTTATGGTTTCGGACATGACTACCTCATCGGAAATCTTCACAAGGTGAAATTACCATTTGAGCCGGGACTTATTGCTCAAAGAGGTGCCTATGGCGCACTTAAAGATTATCCGCATCTTGATCGAACTCTCCAGAATAATAAAGAGCAGTACGAAATTCTTTTTGATTATCTGACCTATCATGGTTTCAAACCAATTCCATCGGTGACAAACTTCATCACCATCAAAACTGGTAGTG
>CAXNNO010000350.1:0-3174 GCA_964203555.1 Bacteriovoracales bacterium | reverse complement strand
GCTGGATTCGCGATTCCTGTTTTTACTTACAGTGCCTTTCCTTTTTATCAAAATGCCTTCAATGCTTTAAAAAATCGCACGATCTCTATTGATATACCAATTTCACTTTCACTCATCCTTGGTGCTGGCATGGGATTTTACAATCTTCTGATGGGAGTGCCTGACAATTACTTCGATTCGCTAACGACCCTGGTTTTTTTCCTTCTTTTATCCCGTTATTTCCTGCAAAAAATTCAGGAAAAAGGACTATCCCCATCAGATCTGCATTTCTTTTATCACTCAGGTAGTGTGCTTAAGGCCGCAGATTCCGGCTTGGTGGAGTTCAAAGAGGTTCACCCTCGATTTATTCAGGTCGATGATATTCTGAAAATACTTCCAGGGGAGTTTTTACCCGCTGACGGGGTTATTTTATCCGGTATGTCTAAAGTTAATAATTCACTTCTCACGGGAGAGTCGTTCCCGTTGAAAGTGAGTGCTGGTGATGCGGTTTTTTCGGGCACCCAGAATCTTGATCGTGACATTATCATCAAGGTTCAAACAGTCGCGAATGAGACCCGACTGGGTCGAATTCTTAAAAATGTGGAAAATGGTTGGGCCCATCGATCAAAAATCGTTAATGTGACAAATAAGGTTTCTAAATACTTTACTCTGATCGTTATTTTACTCTCAATGATTTTGTTTCACCATCTTCTATTGACTCACTCATGGGGGGAAGCACTCGAGGGAGCGATTACGCTCTTAATTGTGACCTGTCCGTGTGCTCTCGCCTTATCTGTTCCACTGACTTTCAGAAGAGCATTATCGAAAGCATCTCAAGAGGGAATCATCATCAAGAGTGATGAAGTGATTGAGAGGATCGCCAAAATTAAAAATATCTTCATTGATAAAACCGGCACCCTGACCCACGGAAAACTAAAAGTTTCGGGATTTCATCTTCTGAAACTATCACGGATAAAAATAGAGGATATTATTTTCGGTCTTGAGATGAAGTCGAATCATCCTGTCGCTCATGCTCTTAAGGACTATGTGAAGGGGAGTTGTTCCAGGATCTGGCCTGTGGAGAATTTGGAAGAGATTTTAGGAGAGGGTGTTCGTGGGCGCATAGAAGATCACTTCTATGAAATAAATAAAGACGGAATCTTTGAGGATGGGGAGCTTCTTGCGACTTTTAACGTGAGCGATACCGTCAGGGCGGATTCCCCACAGACGATCAAAAGTTTTTTTAAAAATGGTTTCAACGTGAAAATGATCTCAGGGGATAAAGAAGAGGTGGTTCAAAGAATTGCCAGAGAAGTGGGTTTGCCTCCAGGGCAGAGCTTACATGGAGTGAGTCCTGAAGAAAAAAAGGAACTCATTTCAAGCACACCTTTTTCCATGATGATTGGCGATGGTGCCAACGATGCCATTGCTCTTGGTAACGCCCACGTCGGAGTTGCCGTCATGGGTGCGATGGATATGTCCTTAAAAGCGGCGGATGTTTACCTTACCACCCCAGGTCTTGTTCCGGTTGAAAAGCTCTTCATCCTTTCGCAGGAAACGATGAAAGTGATTCATCGGAATTTGATCTTTTCTTTAATTTATAATTCTTTCTCCGTTGCGGCGGCCTTTGCAGGAATCATTCATCCCCTAGTCGCTGCGGTTATTATGCCCGCTAGTTCCCTGACAGTTTTATTTTCTACACTTATGGGTACCGCCAAAATGAGAAATTTATGGAAGTCATAGTCGTCCTATTACCACTGGCGATCATCTTGGGTGTGACGTTCATTTTCGCTTTTATCTGGTCCGCGAGAAAAGGTCAGTATGATGATCTCGAAACGCCGGGATACAGAATGTTACTTGAAGATAAAAAATCCACAAAATTAAGGAAGGAAGACTAATGATTTCTAACCAATTGGGCGTTAGCGCAAAAAATCGCAAGCTCGAAACTTTTTCCTATGATGATCAGATCGTTAAATGGTTTGTGACCGCGACCGTTATTTGGGGAGCGGTAGCGATTATTCTGGGAGTCCTCATTGCATTCCAGCTAGCCGAGTGGAGACTTAATCTGGGTCTGCCGTGGACGAGTTTTGGTCGATTGCGACCACTTCATACGAATTCAGCAATCTTTGCTTTTTGTGGCAATGCTATTTTCGCTGGCATTTATTTTTCACATCAGCGGCTCTGCAAAGCGCGCCTCTTTAATGACCTTCTTTCAAGAATTCATTTCTGGGGTTGGCAGCTTGTTATTGTTCTTGCAGCGATCACTCTTCCACTTGGTATCACGACGGGCAAAGAGTATGCGGAGCTGGAGTGGCCGATTGATATTCTTATCACTCTTATCTGGGTTGTTTTTTCGGTCAACTTCTTTGGAACCATTTTCAGAAGGCGTGAAAGACACATTTATGTAGCGATCTGGTTTTACATCGCAACAGTCATCACTGTCGGAGTTCTTCATATTGTTAACTCGATTGAGCTTCCTGTTACATGGACAAAGTCATATTCAATGTATGCGGGTGTTCAGGATGCTCTTGTTCAGTGGTGGTATGGACATAATGCTGTTGCATTTTTTCTGACGACTCCCTTCCTCGGAATGATGTATTACTTTATTCCAAAAGCGGCGAATCGTCCGGTGTACTCATACAGACTTTCGATTATACATTTTTGGTCACTGGTGTTTATCTACATCTGGGCCGGACCTCACCATCTTTTATACACAACACTTCCTGAATGGGCGCAGACCCTGGGAATGGTTTTCTCGATTTCACTTTGGATGCCTAGCTGGGGAGGAATGATTAATGGGCTTATGACTCTTCGGGGGGTCTGGAATAAAGTGAGAACTGAACCAGGTCTTCGTTTCATGGCAACTTCTCTGACTTTTTACGGTATGTCGACTTTTGAAGGACCACTTCTTTCGATTAAGTCGATCAATGCGATTGCTCATTTTACAGACTGGATTCCCGGTCATGTACACTCCGGAACGATCGGTTGGAATTACATGCTTATTTCAGGAATTCTTTTTTATATGGTTCCCAAACTTTGGGGCACTGAGCTTTATTCAAAGAAAATGGCACACACTCAATTTTGGCTGGCAACAATAGGGCTTGTTTTTTACATCGTATCAATGTGGGTCGCAGGGATCACGCAATCACTGATGTGGAGTGCGATGGATGATGCCGGCCGTTTGATTTATCCAAA
>CAXNNO010000349.1:0-3177 GCA_964203555.1 Bacteriovoracales bacterium | reverse complement strand
AACGCTGGGCCACGATGACATTTAAAGCTGCGACAACAAGAAACGGCTCGATTCCCATATTCAGTAGGCGAGTGACCGTGGCCGGAGCATCATTGGTGTGAAGAGTTGACAGCACGAGGTGACCGGTAAGAGCGGCTTCCACTGCAATCTCACCGACTTCAAAATCACGAATCTCACCCACCATGATGATATCGGGATCTTGTCTTAAAAAGGCCTTAAGCGCAGTGGCAAAGGTAAGTCCCACTTCTTTTTTAACGTTCACCTGATTAATACCTTCCAAGTTGAATTCGACCGGATCTTCGGCTGTGGAAATATTATTATCAGGGGTATTAAGTTCAGCGATCGCTGAATAAAGAGTGGTGGTTTTTCCCGATCCAGTTGGGCCTGTAACGAGGCACATACCAAAAGGCCGGTGAATCCCTTCCTTAAAGACATCCAACTGCTTTTGTTCAAAACCAAGTTTCGTCATATCTAATTGAAGAGTCGTTGAATCCAAAAGACGAAGAACGATTTTTTCACCAAATAAAGTCGGAAGGGATGACACCCTGTAATCAATGGGATTGCCGCCAATGATGAGTTTAATCCGTCCGTCCTGTGGCTTTCTTTTTTCAGAAATATCCATTTGAGACATAATTTTTAAACGGGACAACACAGAGGCCATCATTGATTTTGGCGGAGTCGCCACCTCTACGAGATTTCCATCTATTCTGAAACGAACGCGAAATATTTTCTCATAGGGCTCAACATGAATATCTGATGCTTTTTTAACAAATGCTTCTGCCAGAAGTCTGTTCACGAATGTCACGACATCATCAGAAATATCCTCGGCCTTGATGGATTCTTCCTGAACCGAGCTACCTGTTACTTCCTGAATATTGTTGATCAGATCGTCAACTGACTCCCTGATTCCCGAATAGAGTTTTCGCCAAGAAGAAATATTGGTCAGGATAAATTCAGTTTGTTTTTTATACACATCAGATAATTCTTTCGACCCCTCAGGAATAACACTCGGATCAAAAGTTGCAAGAGTCACTTTGTTCGCGGTTTTCTGGATCGGGATCGCCCGGTACTTCATGACCAGGCGTTTTTTTAAGGACGAGAGAGTATCGGCAGGGACTTTAGCATTTCGAAGATCAATGAAGGTTATCGCAAATTTTTCTGAGCAAATTTTTGCAAATTTGTTTTCATCAAAGTAAGGCATCTGCAATAATTCAAACTCATTAATCTCATCATCTCTTCCCATGGAAAGCCGACGCATCTCTTTGAGCGTTGCCATCCCTGTGTTGGTGACGATATCAATGAACTCTTTGCGAATCATGGAAGAAGTTAACCTGTTAAAAGTATGTTAGCTATTTCGGATGACTCAATACTTAAGTTTAGGCTTTATACTTCGCCCAAAATTTTAAAGCGGCCCGTGCCTGAAGTTCGAGCATTTCGCGACCATCCTGATAAGACTTAACCCGGGATGGAAGAGTATTTTGATGAGGTATGAATGCGTAGTTCAAGTCCCAGAATATTTCGTCTCCGTGAGTGAAGCCGTTAAAAACGTACTGGCGAGAGCAGGCGTTAATGACAAGAGTTTGAGAGTCGGACTTGTGAAAGGGTCTCAGGTCAAGTTGCTCAAAATGAGGAGTTAATTTGCGGCTAAATTGCCGGACACTTATGCCCAGATCCTGAGCGGCAAGCTCAATCACCTTCGCCATCACCCCGTCTCCGAGAAGAAGGATCTGCAAAGAGGGGTAATCTTGTGAATAATTAGTCAGGATTTCCACAACCGCTAGCAGATCGGTATTAGTGCCAAAAGTTTTTCCCGAAATAAATGCCAGAGTGTTGACAGCTCCGAGGGACTTAACCAACGAGGAAGGAATTTCGATCTCGTGAACAAAATGCCTTTTATAAGGAGAAGTGATGTTAAGGCCATCGAGACGTTGGCCAAAAAAAATTAAAGGCGGAATAAGATCATCTTCCTCAAAAGAAAAAAGTTCGTAAGAAGTTAATTGAGAACCCAGAAGCTCGCGATAGAGTTCGGGAGATAGGGAGTGGTTAAGAGGGTAACCCAGGAGTCCCAACTTCATCTCTGTTCCAAATGCGCCTTGGCACTCACAACATCGGCCTTAATTTGTGTGATGAGTTCGTTAACTGTTGCAAATTTTCTTTCATCCCTCAATTTATGAAGAAACTGGATATCGAGCACCTCTCCATAAATATCGTTATTAAAATCAAAAAGATTAGTTTCGATGTGAACCAGATCAGTGTCCTTGAAAGTAGGATTGAAACCAATATTCGTCACTGACTGATAAACCATTCCATTATAAATCGTCCGGGTCACATAGACCCCTCTTTGAGGAATAATCAAATCGGGAGAAACCTGAATGTTGGCGGTGGGAAAACCAATTTTTTTCCCGCGACCTTCACCCTTGATAACCACTCCTTCGAGGTGAAATGGTCTTTGTAAAATAAAGTCCACATCATCAATTTTCCCCGAAAGAAGTCTTTCCCTTATGAGGCTCGAGGAAACCACGACATGATCGTGCTCAAATTTGGGCTGAATTTCAATTTCCACACCAGTGGGCCGACAAAGCGAGTGAACCAGATCATGGCCGCCTTCTTTATTGGCACCAAAAGCAAAATCATAACCCAGATAGAAGTTTTTTAAATTGGGATAAGCGAGAAGATATTTTTCAAGAAATTCCTCTGCCTTCAACGTACTAAAATCTCTCGTAAATTTCATTTCAACTAAAACATCGACGCCCAACTCTTTGAGAAGATGCCGCCGCTGCTCGTAGCTATTGATTAAAAAACGCTCTTTTTCAGGATGGAGAATCTTTTGAGGATGAGGAACAAAGGTTACCACGACAAAGAGCAGGTTTTTATTTTCACAGTCCAACTTTATTTTTTTTAAAAGTTGACGATGGCCTAGATGGACTCCATCAAAGTTACCAATGGTAAGTCCAATCGCGGGCCAGAGATTTTTTTCCTGGGGGATATCCAGGATATTATGAAGAACTTTCATTTTTGACTCTTTCTATGTATTTACTAAGTTCCTTATAGTGAAAGGCCTGGTATTTATAGGCCATTTGGGACTTACGGGAAGAGTACTCCTGGGAATCATTTGCACTCAATAAACCGATAAAATAAACTTTTGAATCTTCTGAAAGAGGTGAATTTCTAATTATC
>CAXNNO010000348.1:0-3193 GCA_964203555.1 Bacteriovoracales bacterium | reverse complement strand
TGATAGGAGCATGACCGTTCTTTCTCCTGAAAAAAAGAACGAAATGTATTCTGTTATAGTTGAGAACCGCTCACTTTCAGATCAGATTGGAAAATTTATAATTGGAAATAAAATTTTAAAATTTATTTCGGTTCAAGCAGGCAAAACAGAAGCGGTCGAAATTGAAAATAGAAGCTCTTCTTCTGTGTTTTTTGTTCCTGTAAGCCCGGCCTTTCAGGAAGTTCCTCTCATGCATGGTAAGAAGGCTTATGAAATCCCACCAAAAAAATAGTATCCAAAAAGTTGTTTTAGTTATTTCGGATCTGCACCTAAGTGCAGGCAAAATGATTAAGGGAAAAAGAAATCTTCTTGAAGATTTTCATTATGACAATGAGTTGATTGATTTTTTGAATTATTATTCCTCTGGAGATTATCAGGATATTCAGATTGAACTTGTCATTAATGGCGATTTTCTTGACTTCCTCGCCGTGCCCTATGTTGAATTCTACGACGACGAATTCTGGAGTGAGACTGCTGCCCTTGCCAAATTGCGCATGATTATGAGTGCTCACGTTGGAGTGCTGGAAGCTCTTAAACGATTCATATCTATGACAGAAAAGAAGATTGTTTATATCATTGGAAATCATGATGCCGAATTTGTTTTTGAATCACTCAAAGATGAGTTCCTTAATTTCTTTGGAGAACTTCGAGAGAAGATTATACTTTCAAATGCGATAACCACCCATATACCAGTTAAGGGTGTATGCATTCAGCATGGTCATCAGTATGAGCGTGCTCATGAATTTGACCAGGAAAACGCAGTTATTGAAACATTAAATGGTGAAAAGTATTTTATTCCACCCTGGGGTTCATACTATGTAACAAACGTCATCAACAAGTATAAGCAGGAAAGATCGTTCATTAATGCGGTTCGACCGATTAAGCATTTCATCATTCATGGCATTCTATTTGATACTTTTTTTACTCTGCGTTTTATTCTGTCTAACTTTTATTATTTTGTTATGGTTCGTTTTTGGCATTTTTACATGACTAAGAAAAGCTTAAAGCAAGTTTTTGAAGATCTCTTCCGGGAACTTGAACTCTTTCAGGATTACGAGACACTGACCCGGCAATTTTTTGAAAACAATGTTAATTCCAGAGTTCTGATTGTTGGCCACACTCACAATCCTGCTTTAAGGATTTTCAATGATGGAACAATGTTCATTAACACCGGAACATGGACCAGAATGGTTAACCTCGATCTTGGGCAGTGGAATAATGGAAATGTCCTGACGTATGCAAAAATACTTGTAAAAAGTTTAGATTATGAAATTGAGGAATTTGAAAAGCATGTGGAAGTTGATCTAAAGCATTGGCTGGGGATAAACAACTTTCCTTATTCCGAATATCATTAGATCAAAGAATTAATTTTTTTCATAAGTTTCCGTGAGTGAGTTGGATAAGATAAAATGTGATTCACTCCGAGTCTTGCCGCAAGTGAAATCGTTTTACTTTCCGAGGATTCCGCAAAGACGAGAAAATTTTTTTGCTTCAAAAGACTTTCAATTAGACTTGAATTTAAAACTTTTGAATCTACTAAAACAAGGTATTCACTTTTGTTCCTGAGATACTCAACTGCTTCCTGCGTTCCGGAGGTTTCAATAACATGAAAAAAACCGTTTTTAGTCAGCATATCCCTGATTAAAATACGGAATTCTTCATTTTCATCGCAAATGAGAATAGGATTTGAAAAATTCATCTGTACATTATACCAACGAGAAATACGCCTGTGAATGGTTAAGGCATTGAAAAAGTGCATAGTGTAGCTGGTTAGTCGGTCATAATTGTTAAAATAATTTAAAATAAATCTTAAGATATCTAAACGGTCTCCGAATAGATGAGTGTCTATCACATGAGTGATGACAATTAACAAATTTCACTTAAGCACGGAAGCTTATCTAGTCTCTCAAGGTTTGAGAACTGATCATCAGGGATGGATGAGGGTAAAACCAAGGAGGATTTCATGGGTTTCCGTATCAACACAAACGTCGCTTCGCTTTCTGCTCAAAGATCACTGAGCATCAACAACAGAGAGACAGAAAGCAATCTAGCAAAACTTTCAAGTGGTAACAGAATCACGAAAGCCGCCGATGATGCTGCTGGACTCGCGATTTCTGAAAAATTGAAGGCGAATATCCGTTCATTAAAACAAGCAGACCGTAACGCCAACGATGGTATCTCTCTAGTTCAAACTGCCGAGGGTGGTCTGAATGAAGTTTCTTCAATCCTTACACGTATGCGTGAACTTGCAGTACAGACATCTTCTGATACTGTGGGTGATCCTGAACGTGCAATGACAAATATGGAATACCAAAACCTTAAACTTGAACTTGAACGTATTGCCCAGGTGACAGAGTTTAACGGCAAAAAACTTCTCAGCGGAGATGGTGGTAAATACGATTTCCAGATTGGTACTAATAACGATGCCTTCCAGGATCGAATTTCTTACGATGCAGAAAAAGTAAATGCAAAACTGGATGGGTTGGGCATCACTGAATTAGATGTTTCTTCGAAAGAAGGTTCTCAAGATTCACTGGCCTCGGTTGATTCTGCCATCGAAAAAGTTTCGGGTTATAGATCTTTCCTCGGTGCGATTCAAAACCGACTAGTTTCTACTTCAAACAATTTGCAAGTTAGTACTGAAAATATGTCTGCTGCAAATTCTCGAATCAGAGATGTGGACTACGCTGAAGCAACTGCAACTAAAGCTAAAAATGATATTCTTGGTTCGGCAGGTGTCTCAGTACTCGCCCAGGCCAACATGAATGGTCAGAGTGCGCTAAAACTAATTGGCTAATAAAAAAAAGACCCACCGAAAGGTGGGTCTTTTTTTTACTCAAATACTAAAAAATAGCATCAAACCACGGCTTCTTCGCTCTTTCATCGCAGTCAGAAATCCAAAGGTGTTTTACCTCGAGATAGGCCTTTAGCCCCTCTTCACCCATTTCGCGCCCAATGCCAGATTGCTTATACCCGCCAAAAGGCATTCCAGGATTTAAAAGATGGTACTCGTTGATCCAAACAGTTCCACTCTCAAGTTTTAAAGCGATTTTTTTCGCCTCTTCCGTATTTCTGGACCAAACGGCTCCGGCGAGACCGTAACTTGATTTATTTGCAAGTGCGACGGCCTCCTCGTTTGTTTTAAAAGTGGTAA
>CAXNNO010000347.1:0-3198 GCA_964203555.1 Bacteriovoracales bacterium | reverse complement strand
TGGTTGTGGCCTCAGTTCTCATGGCGATGGGTATGATGATGCTTCCGCCAATGCTTGTGTCCATGCCCTTTAAGCTCCTTTTATTTGTCCTCGTCGATGGTTGGCAGCTGGTTACCGGTGCTATTTTAAGATCATTTAATACATAAGGAGTATTCGATGGATAACGAATTTGCCATTGAAGTTGTAAGCCAGGCGATCAAAGTTGCTTTGATGCTTTCAGCTCCTATGCTTGCCGGTGCTCTTATTGTCGGTGTTCTTGTTTCAATCTTTCAGGCGGTTACTCAAATTAACGAGCAAACCTTATCATTTATTCCAAAAATTCTTGTTATCGTTGCCGCTCTCGTGATCTTCAGTCCATGGATGATGGAAACGATGGTGACTTATACGAAAGATCTTTTTATCAGCATACCAGAATTGATTAGGCGTTAATGAATGTAACCATTTCAGATCAAACTGTCTTTCTGGCCTTCTGGCTTTGTTTTTCGCGTTGGTCTGCGGTATTAATTCAATTGCCCTTGTTTGATAATGTGGTTGTTCCAAATATTATAAAAGTTCTGGCATCTTTTCTTCTGACCTATGCATTTTTTCCAAATCTTTCCGCTACTTTGGTTTCTGAGATTAATTTAGTTGGAGTTGAAAATATCTGGATATTAACCATGTTTCATGTAAGTACGGGTTTAATTATCGGATTTTTAGTGAAAAGTATTATGAGTTTGTTCGTTGCCAGCGGTAGTATTCTGACTCAACAAGTGGGCTTCAACTCCGTAAGTTATTTTGACCCCACTCAAGGCCAGCAGGTTGGTCCCTTCGAAAGATTGATTGAGTGGACTCTACTGATTTTAGTGATCACATCCGGGGCGCTGGTTCCGATGTTCAAGGGTGTTTTTCAGTCTTTTTTTTCTGTCAATTTCTTAAACGCTGACAAAATGCTCAGGTCACCTGAGTATTTCGTGTTATTCTTTAAGTCGGCATTCAGTGCTTCGATTCTTCTCGCGGGGCCTCTGATATTTGCCAACTTACTGATGAACCTCGTGATGGGAATTATCTCAAGAACGATTCCCCAAATGAACGTTCTCATGGTGAGTTTTGTCGTCAACATTGGCCTTGGACTTCTCCTCTTTTTAGGAATAGCAGATGAGTTCTTCCAGGTTAGTTTTGATCTTTACTTAGAGAAGTTAGGTGACTGGTATCAATTCCTTTCACTATAAAGGCATAGGATGGCCGACGAAAACGACGACGAAAAAACCGAAGACCCCTCCCAATATAAGATGGATGAGGCCCGTAAAAAAGGTGATGTCGCTTCATCTAAGGAGCTTTCTTCAGTTCTTTTACTCGCCGGCTCCCTGCTTACGCTTATTCTTTGTGGGGTATTCATCTACGAAACTTTCTCTGAATTTATTGACTGGATTTTTCGTCAGAATTTTAGAGAAGTTTATAATCAGGAAAAATTTAATGATGTTGTAAGTATGACCGCCTGGACACTTATTAAATGTGTCGGACCATCATTTGCAGCTTCAGTTTGTTTGGGTTTCCTGTCCCAGTTTATTCAGATTGGATTTCTTTATTCGCCGGAAATTTTAAATGTAGATATTGAGAGAGTTAATCCGCTTAAAGGAATCTCTAGACTCTTTTCTAAAAAAGCACTTGTTGAGGCCCTCAAGGGTGTTTTCAAGTTCACGGTTGTTATATGTATCACCTATACAGTCATGAAAAATAATATTGGATCCTTTCTCGGATTTCTTCATTCCGATGCCGGCGCCTCTCTTGTCTTCGGTAAATACCTCATGGTTAAGCTTGGATTTTCTATTTTATTGGGTCTCGGAGTCATCGCTCTGGCAGATTTTGGTTGGGAGAAGTGGTCCTATCATCAAAAAATGATGATGACAAAACAACAGGCAAAGGAAGAGACCAAGGAAAAGGACGGAAATCCCGAGGTCAAAAATAAGATTCGTCAAATCCAGAGACAAATGGCCCAAAAGCGGATGATGAATGACGTTAAGAAAGCCGATGTAATTGTTACAAATCCAACTCATATTAGTGTAGCATTGAAGTATGATGGGGATAACATGGTTGCTCCTTCGGTTTCGGCAAAAGGTGCCGATCATTTGGCCCTTCGGATACGTGAGATTGCGAAGGAAAATAACATACCGATTGTTGAGAACATCATGTTGGCCCGAACTTTGTATAAAACAGTCAAAGTGGGGCACGGAGTTCCGAGAACTTTGTATAAGGCCGTCGCAGAAATTCTGGCATTCGTTTATAAATTAAAACGAAAACAGAAAGCATTAAAGTAACGCTCAGGATGAGCATACGAGGTAAACCATGGACAGGTTTCTGGAAAAGCTTAAAGTCTTTTCTCAAAATTCAGAACTAGCAGTTGCACTTGGTTTAATTATTATTCTCGGGGTGATGGTTGTACCACTTCCACCGATTATTCTGGATTTATTCCTGGCCCTTTCCATCGCTATCTCTATCGCCATTCTCCTTTTGTCTGTTTATGCCAAAAAGCCTCTGGATTTTTCAACTTTTCCGTCAATACTTTTGATAACCACGTTAATGAGACTTTCACTCAACGTCGCTTCGACCAGAAATAGTCTCTTACATGGTGCAGCCGAAGGAACCAAAGCAGCGGGCCATATTATTGAAGCCTTTGGTGAATTTGTGGTTGGAGGTAATTACGCTGTCGGTATCATTATTTTTATGATCCTGGTTGTTATTAACTTCATCGTTATCACCAAAGGTGCCGGTCGAGTTGCAGAAGTTGGAGCTCGATTCACGTTAGATGCAATGCCCGGTAAGCAAATGGCAATTGATGCAGACTTGAATGCGGGGCTGATTGATGAAAAAGAGGCCAAGCGCCGGCGTGCGGAAGTTGCCCAGGAAGCTGATTTTTACGGATCGATGGATGGTGCTTCGAAGTTCGTTCGAGGAGATGCTATCGCAGGTATTCTCATCACTGCAATTAACATTGTGGGAGGGATCATTGTGGGGGTTGCCCAGAATGATATGGAATTTGCGGATGCCGCAAGAGTCTTTACACTCCTGACGGTCGGGGACGGACTCATTGCTCAAATTCCTGCACTCGTTATTTCGACCGCTGCCGGTTTAATTACAACTCGTAACTCAAGCTCGGACGCTCTTGGAAAGCAGGTCAGTGATGAATTTACCGCACATCCTAAAGCTTTTTACTTAACGGCC
>CAXNNO010000346.1:0-3199 GCA_964203555.1 Bacteriovoracales bacterium | reverse complement strand
TGGGTTCATGCTGATGGATTCAATTGGGGACAAGTTCTTCTGGCCTCTGTGTTGTACTTTGTGACAGGTATGTCGATCACCGCCGGATACCACAGACTCTTTGCCCACAAGGCCTATGATGTTCATCCCCTGGTCAAACTGATTTTTTTAATTTTTGGAGCCGCCGCCTTTCAAAATAGTGTTCTTAAATGGGCGAGTGATCACCGCCTTCATCACGCGAAAGTTGACAGTAGTGAGGATCCCTATTCCATAGAAGAAGGCTTTTTTCATGCACACATGGGTTGGGTCATCCTCAAAAAAAATGGTGAAATTAAAGACCGATATGCCCGCGATTTTCTCTCCGATAAAATGATTTTATGGCAACACAACTATTATTTTTTTATTGCCGTTGTCGCTGGCCTGATTTTACCGGCCCTCCTCGGTCAGTATTTTTTTGATTCATGGTTAGGCGGCCTGGCCGTTGGGGGATTTGCCCGCGTGGTGTTTGTTCATCATTGCACTTTTTTTATCAACTCCCTTTGTCATTACATCGGCACAACTCCCTATACTGATACCAACTCAGCAAAAGATAGCTGGTTTATGGCGCTTCTCACTTTTGGCGAGGGTTATCACAACTTCCATCACTTCTTTCAGACGGATTATCGAAACGGTATTCGTTGGTATCATTTTGATCCGACAAAGTGGTTAATCGGAATTTTAAATTCATCCGGACTGGCGACTAAATTAAAACGCACTTCTCATGAAAAAATTCTCGCCGCCCGAATGCAGATGAAAATAAAAAATCTCAATGATAAGATTGCGGCCGATAGTAAGTTTCAAAATGAAATTGATGCCCTCAAGAGTCGCGTTCTCGAGTCACTGAAGACTTTTCAGGAATTGAAAAATCAATACAAAATGACCAAGGCAAAAGAAATCAGAGAAAGAATGCTGAAAGCAAAATCAGATTTCCATTCAACTCTTGAAGCGTGGGATCTGTATCTTCGGTATCTTCAGGCATCTCACGCCTTCTTGAGGTAGGCAGCAATAAGCACAATTTGAATACCATTCACCTGTCCTTCAATGTGCTTAGGATTGTTGGTTAAAGAAATATTTTTCACTAGGGTTCCTCTCTTCGCGGTGAACCCCCCGCCCTTAACTTCCAGATCTTTAATTAACGTCACAGAATCTCCCTCCATAAGACGGGTTCCGAAATTATCCAAAGTCGGAACAGACGCGTCCGTTTCTTCTTCGGACACTAGTCCCGCC
Source organism: Bacteriovoracales bacterium (assembly GCA_964203555.1). Taxonomy (GTDB): domain Bacteria; phylum Bdellovibrionota; class Bacteriovoracia; order Bacteriovoracales; family Bacteriovoracaceae; genus Peredibacter. Next base: position 1,954 of record CAXNNO010000346.1, on the reverse strand, counting down.
CGCGCCCAAATGAGAGCATCTTCGTCTAAGGTGAGCTGTTCAAAAAGATCCTGGGCCCAGCCTTCTTGCCTCAGCTCATGAAGCATCCTCCATGCCATAACCTGAACCGGAAGATATTCACTCCACATACTCTCATTTAAGCAGTGCCAATGATTTTTTTAAATATTGGGTGGGTGAGTCGCTTGATCGTGACAAACTTCACAAAGAATAAGGGCAGAATTTTCATCAACCTTTGGAACAGGTTGAACCTCAAAAAGAGTAAGATTGGTTGTGTTTCCGCAAAGCTCACACTTTGAGCCGCTTCTTTTTAAAAGTGTATCAAAAAGGCCCATTCTTTCCTCGCTTTAGAACATTAATCGATCCAGACTTTGTAGCTGCGATTATCGATATTAAGGCCAAAAAGATCCTGAGGCACTAAATTAGTTTCTTTGGCCCGATTGATCATGGTTTTAAGGCTTAGCCCCTCCGAACGGATCTTACTGAGGACCTTTTCAGGCATGAGATCCTCCATATTATCCAAAGCAGTAATCGGAAGAGTCATATAAACGACCTGCTTTTCGCCCTCAAGAACTTCAATCCTTATCTGCTCGGCCTTCATTGACTTCTCCTTTATCGATAAATACGGGGCAACAATTTCTCCAAGAGAAATAGAAACACCTCGGTCCTGATAGATTTTTATAAGAGAAAATAGACTTCTCATCATGAGAAGAACCCACGGATCAGTGTATTCGCGGAGTATTTTAATCTTATCACCAAATCTGGCGGTCAACTCTTCGGAGTAAGACCATTTGGCCGGAATCGTGGTTTCAAAGAGCGGACAAAAGAGCGCATCTCTTAACTCCTGCTCCCGCCCCTTGAACCAGGTTGCTTCGAGCCTGACTCCCATTTCAATAAGGCCCTGAACCACATCCTTATTCATGATGAGTTTTTTTAGACCACTTATCCTTCTTTCAGAAATAATCTGAGTGCAACCATAGTCATAAACGGCAACAGCATCGTTTCCGATCAGTCCCCAATTCCGATCATTGAGATCACCGTGAAGGACACCATGATCAAAGAGTGAATGGAAAAAAAAGCTGAAAATGTGATGATGAGGAAAACTCTTGAGTTCTCTTGCCAGGGTGGAGTCAACCCTTTCCTGACACAGAAAGTTTTCATTTGAAAACTCTTTGATCACCTTCGGTACTTTAAAACGTTTGTCATCTTCAAAAATTCGGAAAAATTTATCTTGAAACTGCGCCTCTCTCACAAGGTCAGTTTCCTCTTCAAAAATATTGACCAAAAACCGTTTAAAAACTTCTTTGTCGAATGAAAAACCCTTCGCCTTTGCAAAATAGCCACCCAGTAAAAGAATATTACTAATTTCTTTTTTGAGTTTGTCCTTAATTCCGGGATGAAGAATTTTCAGAGCATACCGATGCCCCTCCAGACTGATGAAGAAAACCTGCCCCATAGAGGCAGCAAATATTTCAGAGGAAAATTCAATTTTATGTTTAAATTTTTTACCAAATAAAACTCTTGCTTCCGCAATAGAAAGAGATGATTTTGGCAGTTCCGTTTCTTTACCCTGACCGAGTACCTGACCTAGCTTTGCTGTTAGTCCTTGGGAATTGAGAAGCTCCTGGGCCCAGAATCTTTGGGCATTATCAGGGAAAAATTTATACTTTAATCTTAGGTAGGGAATTTTCATGAGTGTTGTATACATACCCCCCATTATACAGCTGAACTGTAAATTGTTAATTGTTAGCAGTTAACTGATGATCAATCTTTATAAAAAAGCTCCTCTTATTTTTGACTTTTTTACTTTACGCAGCAATGACTCGACGAGAATAAGGATAAATTCGATGAATAAACTCTTCTTCTTTCTGGTCCATTTTAAACTGAGTTTCTCGTTTTCTTACACCAAAAACTTCCTCGAAATTTAACACTTTCTTCGTTAAACCCAGGTACATTG
>CAXNNO010000345.1:0-3204 GCA_964203555.1 Bacteriovoracales bacterium | reverse complement strand
ACCATATTTTCTTGTGGCACCTCTGATGAGTTCAATAACCTCCAATGAGGAGGGGAGCTCTCTAGAAGTCAGCATACCAAAGCAATGTTTCGTGACGGCATCGAGAAGGACATAAACGTCACAGGTCCCATCCTTGATAGTCTCAATTTCTTCACGGTGAATGATCCACATGTCATTTGGATGAAGTATCGCCTTCATCTTAAGCAGCTTTTTTAATGCGAGCTTCAATTGTGAGACCAACAGATTCAAGAAGCTTGAGAACTCGGTCGATTGTAACTTTTTGAAGGCTTCCAGATAAAATTCCGGTCACCGCAGAGCGGGAGAGCCCGGATCTTTTAGATATCTCCGCGTGAGTTAATTCCTGTTCTTTAGATGCTTTCAGGATGGCAGAAATGAGTTCAGCTTTTAGCACGGCCTCAAGACCACGAGCTTTTGAGACATTCAATTTCTTGGCCAAATCAGAGGAAAGAGTTTTTTTCATTTTAGGGTCCTTTTTAATCTATCTTTTGCGATAGCTATATCTTGTAAAGATGTCGCCTGAGTCGTTTTCTTAAAAGCGTGAAGAAGCCAGATTTCTGAAGCACCAGCTAAAAAATATATCACTCGATAAACTCCTGATCTGTCCTTTAATCTCAACTCATGGACTCCCTTAGCGATACTTGGCATAGGCCGAGACAATGGCATAGATAAAACATGACCACGCTCCAGACGAGCAATCGCATCAGCTAAATCCTCACGCACTTCATCGGGCCAATCTAGTATTTCTTTCTGACACTGTTTAAGGATTTCTACTGCCATCCAACGAATGTCTCATAAATAAGACATTGAGTCAAGTTGAAATGGCTTCAATGGTTGCACTTTTGCCATAAATCGCCTAAAAATGCCGGCGAATGCCAAAATGGATAAATCAGAACAAGACCTTGTTTTTAGTGAAAAATCTTTGAATTTAGACGGTTTGTTGATGACTTCAAAACACATCAGAAGGGAGCCAAGCAGGGGCTCCCTTTTTTCGTTTTACGGGTCTTAAATTGCTGATCTTTGGACTACAAATTCACTACATTTAGCTAATAATTACAATTGTGAGATTTTTTTACCTTAAGAATCACTCCAGTCACTTTTTCATTCATATCCAGTCTTGTATGGCCTTCAGTTTGTCTTGCTGAAGAGTGTGAAAGCATTGCTTGCGCTGTATCCTGTCCTGCTTCTTTTTTTCTCAATAAGGCCCCTCACGGAATATTGAGGAATAATCAACGTTGATTAGAGAATCAGTTTTGTAGTGACGATGCTAAAAGGTATCAGGTAGGGAAAACCGATTTACGATTCCAAAATGGCACTGGATAATCTGTCAAAAGGAATCCTTGTGTCAGTAAAAGATAAAAAAGAAATTATCGTTGAACTTTTAGAAAGCCTTTTTGATAAAGAGGAGAAGATTTCCTTTTATTTCATGAAAAAGGGAAAAGATGATTCAAAGAATGAAGCTATCATTCCCTATAAAACGCGAAAACATGTTGATCTTGTAAAAATCAATGAATTGGAAAAAACTCTTCAGAAGAAAACTGGAGAAGCTGATCTTAGACTTATTCGTTGGAGCGAGGTCATTGGTAAGATCGTCCCAGCATCAAGAGTTTTTAAAATTCCCTTCTTTGACTCCCGAGATATCGAACTCAAAGCGCATCCTTGGCGTTTATGTCCCATCGGTGAGCACTGGGTAAAGAGACACCCTAAACATTTAGGTTCAGGTAAAGTCACCGACCATGATGGACATTGTCGAAAGAACAAGAAGAGCAAAGCTGATTTCTACCATGCTGATGAGTTGAAGTTGATCGCCGAGGCTCACTTTGATTCATTGAAATCTGATTCTAATATTATGCCTGTGCCTGATTCATTAGGTTTTCCCAATGGAAATAAATATGATCTTTTGATCGCAGGCTGGACGAAATTTTGGAACGAGATCTTAAAGGCCGAAGATCCTCTGTCTCCAGACTTTGTGAAGGCCCTGATTGCATCGGAGTCGAGCATTGGTCCGGTAAAAGACCAACCCAGTAAGGATGGAGCGGCCCGTGGACCAATTCAAATAACTGATGGGACCCGTAAGATCCTGCAGGATCTCAGGGGTGAACTTAGGGATCATCCTATTAAATTGAGCATAGAGGAAAGCCGAGAACCAGTGACCAACATTGGAGCGGGTATTCGTTGGCTTCACTACAAGAAGTTGTACGCAAAACGCATTCTAAAAAGAGAAGCTACTTGGGAAGAAGCCGTGGTTTTTTATAAAGGGCTTCACGGCCAGATTGGAAAAGTTAAAGATGCAGATAAAATCATGAAAAGATTGGGGGAGCTTCATAAAAGACTTAAAGACCAGAGGATTAAAAAATGATCAAAGTTTTATGCTTAGCTGTGTTCCTAATTGTTCCTTTGGCCGGATTAGCAGTTGTTCACAAACGCACATCGTATTTTATTGATGTAGAAGTGAATAAAAAAGATATTTGGATTTTTTGTAGTGATAACACTAAGAATGACGTTTCAAATATGAGCTTTCGTTTTCTTGATGAGGGTAAAGTTTATTATTTCTTTTATCGAGGGATAAGAAGTGTACAGCAGTGTCAGAAGGAAAAAAATGAGTATGAAAATCTGATGAAAGATGGTGATAATGTGCGTGTTGTAGGCATACGCCCAGATGAAGAAGTAACTGATTTAAAATATAGATATATCAAAGGCATTCCGGAAAGATTTACTAACGTAAGGAAGGAAACTTCTGCTTACTTTGTCCGTTTGCAGGTTAAGGAGAAATGCAAAGCTTATTTTGAAAATGACTGCGAATTACCAAAAAATTATTGGGCAGGAATGATCCCTGAGAAATAGCATTTCATAGGTCATGCTAAGGTTGAAACGGCGTCAGCACTGCAATGCTCTCGGAAATTCTCAAATATGCAAAAAGTTACAAATTCATTGTAACTTTTTATCAACGGGCGTGAGACTTCAAGCAATCGAATATTATTCATCTGAATTAAACTATCCTTCAAATTAACGAATAAGTTGGTTAAATAGGGAGCTTCGGCCTTAAGTGAGTTCAGCAAGTATGTTTCAAAATAAAAAAACGATATAAGACGGCCCGGAAAATGAAGGGAAGGTATTAAAAAGAGCAAGAAATGGATGTATTGAAAATGTTCACATAATATGATATCATAATATATGAACATGGCT
>CAXNNO010000344.1:0-3208 GCA_964203555.1 Bacteriovoracales bacterium | reverse complement strand
AGTTCTATTCTCTCCAGGACCTGACCCAGAGGTAAGTTATAAGCTTCAGCGACGGTCATTTTACCATCGGAAATATTGGCATAGAGCGGTTTAATCTTAAGGCCCTTGCAATCCTCACACTCTAAGACAATGTCTTCAAGATACTGCATTTCAATGATGATCGATCCCCTGCCCTCACATTTGGTGCACATTCCCAGCTCAGAGTTCGAGGAGAAGTGACCTTCCTTGAGATTCATACTCTTGGCAATTGGTAATTTAAGAAAATGTTTTCTTATGACCGATCCCAATTCTGTGATCGTCCCCACACTTGAACGGGAAGTGAAGCGGTTAAGATCTGATGAAATCACAATCACATCTTCGAACTTAACCGGAGACTTCACGGATTTTACGGAGAACACATTATCTTCTGTCCACTCCCCATGAAGCTTATGATAGAGACTGTTGGCCATGATTTTTACCACGGTGGAAGTCTTTCCAGAACCGGATGGTCCCGTCACCCAGGTAAGTTCATTAAGAGGAATTTTAAAATCAGAATAGGTTTTTCCAAATATTTCAGGACTGGCAACCTCGATGAATTGAGGATATCTGCTGGAAACTTTCTTTTTTTTCCACTCTACATGTTCTTTTTTCTTAAAATAGGTTTCAGGCAGTCCCTCGAACATGACCTCGCCACCTTTTTTACCAGAACCAGGCCCCATCACAATCAGATGATCGGATTCTCTATGTATCTGTTCGGAATGGTCTATCAGGATAACTGTATTTCCCTGATCAATAATCGCTCTGAGTCCCTCAATTAATTTTCCAATTTCATAACTTGAAAGACCCAGACCAGGCTCATCAAGAACGAATAGGCTATCAGTACCCTGGAAGGAAAGATATTTGATGAGAAGGAGTCGCTGGTACTCTCCAGCTGAAAGTGTCTTGGCCTTTCTTAAAAGAGAAAGGTGATTAAGACCCATCTCCATGGCCATCTTGAGATTGTCCCGAAGATTGCTGAAAAGTCTTTTTTCATGGGTACTGCCTGGAATACGGGTTTCATTCAAGAGTGCGTAGACCGTCTCTATCGTGAGGCCCATAATCTCATTGATGCCGTAGTTTTTGCCTCTGAGTTTGAGTTTATAGTGGTGAATATTTATATTGAGTCTGGTGGAATCACAAACAGTGCAAGGCTCTTCTTTTTGAAGCTTTCTGATATAAATCCGAACCGAGGGTTTATATTTTTTGCTCTCGAGGTAGCGCTTTAACTCTCCCTGGCCTGGATACATCCCCTGGCCATCTTCTAGAATTTGAAAGAATTCTTTAGGTAGTTTTCTGATTGGAATATCGAGTGGAATCTTATTTTTTTTTAGGACTTTTAAAAGCTCATCGTAAGAATCCTGAAAGGGAGCATAGTTCAGAAGCCTAAGTCCCCCTTCTTCGATTGTCAGGTCTCGATCAATTATTTTTTTTTCATCATAAACTAAATTAGCACCATAACCATTGCAACTTGGGCACGCTCCCAGAGCACTGTATGGAGAGAAGGCACTGACTGTATTGGCCGGTATCGACTCGAAGTCGCATGCTGGACAAACTTTTTCAAAGTGAAAATGAAGCTCCTGAGAACGCTTCATTTCCGTACCCCAGAGAAAATAATTAAAATTAAACTTATCAAGCTTAAGTTCTTTCCAGCGTTTTTCCAGGTTGTTCAGGCTATCCCATTTAAAACGAAGAAGTTCCCACAACTCATCTTCCGCATCAAAGACATCGATGGATTTACGCTTTTGAGAAAAAGAGCGGGCCGGCAAAAAATCAATACCATTGACTCGTTGAAACTCATTAGGACCGATCAGTATGTGAAAAACACCCTCGCTATTTTTTGGTGCCTGGGCCTTGAGCTGATCAATAATAGACCTTACTTCAAGTTCAACTTCATGTTTTGGACAAAGTTCCCGAGCAAAAGAAAAATATAAATTTTGAAGACTATCAGTCAGTCTCATTACATCACTAACGACGGTTCTGGAGCCCATGACAGGATTAATTTGAGGAAGACCAAAGACCGGTAAAACAGGAAAGATATGATCCACGTCCACTGCTGAGGGTCGCTCAGTAAAAAACTTCATCGAATTGGGAAAAGAATTCAAAAATCGTCTCTTGGATTCAGTCAGTAAGGTATGAAAAGCGAGGGAGGTTTTTCCAGACCCAGAGGGCCCGGCAAAACAAATAAGTTTTCTCAGAGGGATGTTGAGGTCGACGTTTTTAAGGTTATGAACCCTTGCGCCACGAATTTCAATCGAATTAATATCCTGCTTTTGCATAATGATTAATATGCAGGAAGTGGTGTCACCTGACAATTAACGCAAGATAGACGAAAAATGAAATTCTAGCCAAAAAAAGAAGGCCCCATTTCTGAGGCCTTCTCTATGAACTGATAAAGTAAAGTACGTATTAACGTTTAGAGAATTGGTACGATTTACGAGCACCAGATTTACCATACTTCTTACGCTCAACCTTTCTTGGGTCACGAGTTAAGAATCCGGCAAGCTTGAGCTCTTTTCTAGAGTTTGGAGTCAGCTTGAGGAGTGCGCGAGCAATGCCAAGACGAATTGCACCAGCTTGACCTGTTACTCCGCCGCCTTTAACGTTGATTTTGAAATCGTAAGATTCATTCACTTTAAGAAGATTAAGTGGCTGATTTACGATGTAACGGCTAGTCGCTTTAGGGAAATAGTTCTGAACGTCACGAGCATTGATAAGAATTTTACCAGTACCACGAGAGACGTAAACGCGAGCTACTGCCGATTTACGACGACCGATAGTGTGAAGATCATAAGTTTTTGCTTTGCTCATATCTTTCTACCTTTAATTAAAATTTGAAAGTTAGGGTTTCTGGCTTTTGGGCTTCGTGAGTATGTGTAGGTCCTACGAAAACTTTAAGCTTAGTGAACTGCTGACGACCAAGAGTATTCTTACCAAGCATACCACGAACAGCTTCTTCAAAAATAGCTGTTGGGTTTTTTTTAAGTTGCTCTTTGGCTGAGCGTTTCTTGATTCCACCGATGTGATTGGTGTGCCAGAAATAGTTTTTCTCATCCCATTTCTTGCCGGTGAATTTAACTTTCTCCGCATTCACGATGATAACGAAGTCACCCGCATCATTGTGGGTAGTGAATTGCGGCTTGTGTTTGCCTCTAAGAACTTTCGCTACTTCAGATGCAAGACGACCAACAAC
>CAXNNO010000343.1:0-3211 GCA_964203555.1 Bacteriovoracales bacterium | reverse complement strand
TTAATTCCTGACACCACAAGACCCAGACCATCTTGAGAAATATCTTTAATTAAAACTTGATAGACTTTAAGTTTCTCCGGACTCACCCCCTCCCCATGGAGTCTGATTTCAGCTTTCTTTTGAATCGGATCAAAGGGCAGACGGGGATGCTCCCTGAACTCCCTCCAGAATAACTCACTTGGAATTTTGAGATATACATAATTATCAGCGGAGATTTCAACTTTTGATTTAAGAATGGCCTCTCTGAAGGGAACCTTGATGTACATCGGAAATTCTGGATTAACTTTTAAGGTCTTGTCGGCTTCATAAAAAATGATCAATCTTTCATTTTTGTGATCTATTTCCCAGCTTCTAATCCAGAAAATGTTTCTCCCCTCGTTCCGGGTTTGCCACAGCATAAGGCTCTCAGAGGCATCGTTTCGCGATAAGGCATCCAGCACGTCTTGCTTGGATTCACATTTTTCGTAAGAGTTCACGACGAGGTTATTCGATTTCATATACTTAAATAGTACAGAAGGAATCAAATTCTCCAAGCACTATTTTGACTATTTCCCCATCAGAAGGTCGAGCCCAAGGGATTGATGAATCTTTAGCCGACGCTTATTATAGGCCTTCGTCATCGAGATGTCCCGATGGCCGACAAAATCCGCGACTTTTTCAATGGCGTGACCCCGATCCAAAAGCATGCCTATAACAGTTGATCGGGCGGAATGGATGGTAATATTGCCCCTAATCCCAACTTCTTTGGCATATTTTTTTATGATATAATTCAAGGATTTTGGATCAAGAGGCCGGTTTATTTTAGATTTCGTTGAACGGAAGATATAATCTTCAGCACTCATGGTGTAATCATTCGCCTTGGCCCATCGGAGATACTCACTCAGGGCACTTTCGGCCTTGGGATTTAATGGGGTCACCATTTCCTTTGCCCCTTTTGCCCAGTAGCGAACAACGGTGAATCCATTTTCTTCGTCAAGATTTTTAAACTGCAGCTGTGAGACCTCACGGTGCCTCATTCCTGTTGTAAAAAATAAAAAGAGGACAGCACGGTGAAGTTTTCCCGAGGGAGTTAAGGGATCAATCGCCTCAAGAAGATCTGAAACTTCCTGATCGCTCAGATCCTGGGTTTTAACTTCTTTTGGAATACTGAATCTTTTAATCCTTTCGACAGGATTTTTTTGTACGAATTCTAAATCAATTAAATAATCATAAAATGACCAAAGGGTGGATATCATTCTGTTCACACTTCGCGGGGAAGCCTTGTCTTTTAGGACGTAATCCTTGAAGGCGACGACGTGAGCATGCTCAACCTGAAGTTCGTTGATGTTTTTGAAAGTTAATTCAAGGAATTTTAAAAACTTTCGCAAATCCATCGTATAGGCCTGTCTCGTGTGGACAGAGCTGAAATTATGAATAAAGCCGTAGTAGATTTTATTTCTATCAAACCGAGTGGTTTTATCCATTTGAAAATTTGAAAAACTTTGAATTTCTCTCATAAAACCACATTCCTGTTATTTTTCCAGTCCAGACAAAATGAAACGATCATCCAGTCTTCCCGGGATAAAAGTCGATGAAGGGCCTTCGGATGATATCCGAGAATATTCATCAGAATAATCGTATTATCCACGACCTTGGTGATAAGGGTTTTCTCCCGATTGGACAGGGTCATTTTTTCTCCCTTTTTAATCTGGGGAGCAAAACTTTCCAGAACTTCCTGGACCTGAATCAGCGACCTTCTTAAAGCTTTGATTTGAACGAGGCTTCGTTTCTCATGCTCAATGAAGCGCTCGATGATAAAACGAATTTTTCTTCCACGGCCTTTCACCTTGGGATCTTTAACCACCATTTTATCAAGGAAATTTAAGTACTGAGGGGCCAGGCACAAGGTGAAATTGCGGGATTTTTTGTCCTCGCTCTTTACTGGGCGCCCCGGGCGTTTATTTTTTTCTTCAACACCAATCTTTGGCTTCAGAAATTTTTCAATCAGGAGATTCTCAGATTTTGACTGCAAAAGCTTTTCAAGAACCTTACTCATAGACACTCCAGGGCGATGTAAAAATTGATACGCACCGTTCTCTCGCATAATTCCCATTATAGGGGATAGAATAAGCATAATAAAACTGATCTAATTTTGCTAATAAAAATAGATCAGTTTTATTAATCTTATTTTTGCAAACCAACGCCAAAGTAAATGAGTCCATTATTATTTCAACTAACCTATTGAAACCTCGACTGCGCAGCACGTTAAGACTAAAGATTTCCAACATTTATTCCGAAGGTATTCCTGGGAGTTACTCATTCATGTCAAAAATTTCCAATATTTCCTTATTTATCGCCATTTGTTTGCACTTCAACGCGTCCAATAGCTCTCTGGCGCGCGCTGATGGGACCTCCACAGGTGGCCCTCAAATAACCGCTAGTGCCGGGGAAGATTGCTTTAAATCTCTCGATGCTAAAGACATGGAAAACCTCGGAACTATTCTTTATTTACGAAATCAAACCGCCAATTCAATCAATCCCGCTCTCTCAAAGACTTATGAGGAACAGTTAAAACTTATTAACGAAAATTTCACCGGTCAAAAGCGAACAGCTGCTTTTGCCTTACTAAGTTCAAATATTGCCAAACAAAATGATTTGAGATTAAGACAGGCCATGAACCAGGCCATCTTCCGGGGTGACACGAGTCTTAACGAAAGGGAGAAAAATCAAATCTCCGACATTACGATTAAGGCAGACATGGATGGCATGGATTTAAGTTTATTATTAAATGTTAAAACGGCATCTCTCAGAGCTCCGGCAGAGGTTCTTAAATCCAAAGGCGCAAAACTCTTACCCAATGGGGAATGGTATTTCGACGAGAAGTTTAATTTTTCTGAATGTTTCGAAAGGCCAGAACTTAAAGAGGCACTAGGGGCCTTCTTTCCTAATGAAGTTAAAAAACTCTCCATCGATGGTCGGGACTCTGCCATTATTGGCAACAGACTGGTCATCAAGGCCTTTGATCCTGATCAAGTTGGAGCGGGACAAAAAACAAAATGGTACATGGACAATGGTGATATCAATGAACACGCAGATAGAATGGTGAGTCTCATCGACAAATTTACTAAAAAAGCTGAAGAATTTGCCCGCTTAGGAAAAGAAAATGGTCACTGGATAAATCTCACACATTCGGCCCTCAGTACCGACATCTTTTGCGGCATGAGCGCTATGG
>CAXNNO010000342.1:0-3212 GCA_964203555.1 Bacteriovoracales bacterium | reverse complement strand
AATGACATGCGCCACAACATCGAAGTCTTTTGGCAGCTTAGGTAGTTTCGTTTTTGTCTTAGTTTTTGTCTTAGTTTTTTTAGCAACTTTTTTTGCCATGAAAGGATCCCTGAAAGATTGTTTATTGATCGTCAGATTATTCCTTATTCTGCGGAGTAGTTCCAGACGAATTTACCAGGAATCATTTAAAGGAGAAGTTTATGAATAGACCTCTTCCGGAAACTTTTTGTTCAGTTTGTGGAAGAGGCCATCTAACTCCTCTCATTTTTTTAGTCCACTTTATGCCGAATTGAGTAAATCAAGGGTAATAAATCTTGCTTTCCTTTCAACGATCTTCTTCGTGGGTTTTTAATTTGATGGCGGAAGTGAACTTCCATCTTAGTCCAGGCATCGATTTCGTTCCTGAATTCGATTCCCAGGTCTTCGCCGTGTGAGAAACGGGCCTTGGCAAGTTCAACATGAGCGATCAAAAAATCATCCGAGTTTTTCATGATCAGTCCTTGTGAAAAAATGTAAGGGAACAAGTACGCGGGGCGGGACATCTCTATTATATTACGTTTCCTCACCCAGGGCACTGGATTTATGATCAACCAACTTAATGACTTTTTTGGACCCTGTGCTACTAATTCAGCTACCTAGCTTGGGGTCAATTGCTTTATCTTCGAAGTCAGGCAATTTTCTTGCCAGAAAACCACCCTTTAATCTTTTTTGGTCTGATTTTACACGACCTGACCTTGGGTTGCGATATAATCATGAAATCAATCGAGGAGTGGGTACTCAGGATGAAACTTATTTTCATTTTATTTTTAATGTCTACTTGTGCGACTCAAGAGCCTCAAAAGATTAAATATTCGCGCCAAGAGTGGCGACATTGGTCAGATGTTGATCAGGACTGCCAGAACACCCGCCATGAAATCCTGATTGCCAGATCTGAAACTTCGGTATCAATGGATCGCAAGGGATGTCGGGTTATGAAGGGTACCTGGAATGATTACTATTACCCCGAGATTCATAGTCTCAGCCGAGAGGTGGACATCGATCATTTGATTCCTCTAAAGCACGCCCACGAGGCCGGAGGAGCTTTATGGAGCTCAAAGAAAAAAGAGACCTTCGCCAATGATCCGGAAAATCTGGTTGTCACAAACCTTCGCTACAACCGGCAAAAAGGTGCCAAACGAATCGATCAATGGCTACCGGTCCATAAGGCCTATGCCTGTAAATATATCAAGGACTGGTTAAGGCTCAAAAGTAAATATGGACTCAGAGTCTTTGAATCTGAAAAAGCCACGATAGAATTGAGTGATTGCTCTATATAATGATCAAGTATTTTTTTAATGTTCCGACAAGACGACATATGATTAAAACAATTTATGTCGCGATTGTTCTTCTTGTTTCGGTCAGTGCGTTTGCAGGGGTCAGTTTTCAGCTTGAGCATCCCCGGCATCCCTCAGGACAGAAAGACCACTACATCATCAAATGTGAGAAATTGTGTTCTCTGGAAATCCAAACCCCCGAATCAATCAAAGGCGAGGCTGCGGCAGGTATCCTGGAAGAGAAACTCAGAGAATTAATGAAACTCCATAAAAATGGATTACTTCCCAAAGATCTCCCGTCCTCTCAGACTAAGGTTCTTTATAGAATTAAACTTGATGATGGTGTTACGCAATTTGAATCGACCCTCGGCTATCCTGAGTCTTATCAGGCCCAGGAATTCAAGAAGTTCTCGAAAATAATATCTTTAGTTGAAGAAATTAAAAGACTGATGAAATTAGAACTGTTGAGGAAGAAATGAAAATACTATCGACTTTTTTGCTTCTGATTTCTCTTAGAGCTGAGGCGCAGATTGATCTCCAGTTTAAAAAAGGTCTGGAAGCTGTTTCAGGCCAGATAAAAGTCACCCCACTTGATTGTGACCCTAGTGATCCGACGTCAGCGGCATGGTGTAAAAACCTTTTCAAATCGACCTGTGAGGTCAAGAAGACAACGAACAAATCAGAAGCACTTGCTGAACATATACAGGGAAAGACTTATCAGAATCTCTCGGTTCTTTCGACCCCCTCTGCCATTATTAAAGCTGCCGAGACTGCCTTGAAAATGGCAGATGAAATGATCTACAGTAAGGATTTTATTCTAAAAAAAGACGTTCTTAACACATTCAAGGACACTAAATCCATGCTGTCCGATCTGATTACGAAGGAGACCGGCATTTCTCAGGATAAGAAGAAGACTATTCTGAACAAAATAAAAAAAGTGAATCTCATGGATGGTGCCGATTACGTGAAACACTTAACAAAGTATGCTAAACAACAAAATTCCGAACTCACTAAAGATGAGGCGCGAATGGCGGCGTTAGAATTATTCATGTCGGGTTGTGGTAACAGCGGCATGGAATCAAATGCGTTTTTTGATGGAAATAATATGGTTCTGTGCCCTGGACTGATTTACTCACTGTCTGATTTTCCGCTCAAAGATAAAGCACAGGCCCTTAACGCCCTGTCTTTCACTATTGGCCATGAGATATCTCACTCATTTGATGCGACTGAGCAGCCCGAGATATACACGAGCATGAAAACTTGTTTTGAAAAAATAACCAAAAATCCTGGAGTCTGGTCAAAAAATGGCTCAGAAATTTCTGCCGACTACTGGGGGTCGATGGTCCTGGCCCAAAGGCTTAAGGCCCAAAATGTTAAGGGTGCCGATGCCGTGAGAACCATCGCCTATGCGACTGATGGTTTTTGTAATCCGGGCCCAGTTGTCGCCCATGATCCCCATCCTCCAGGGGATTTTAGAATCAACTACATTCTTTCTCGCGGATCTGCCATGAGGGAAGCTCTTCAGTGTAACCCTCCCTCATCAAGTCTCAAGTCTTGCACGACAGAAGGCTCCGTACCCAAATAAATTTTAAATCATTTTTTAGATTTTTTTGCCTTCTTCGGCGGGGCAATTAATTTACGATACTCTTCGATGAGAATTTCATAAAGCTCCCAGGACTCTTCAGATTTCGTATTGCAGTACTGAGCATGAAAATTTTCCCAGAGATCATAATCCTTATCTTTAATCAGATTGATCACATAGAAACATTGTTGAAGGTAACTGTGCTTAGTTTTATCAAAAAATTCAACAGGGCATCCCATAAGTTTCTCCTCGAAGGTTTAAATTGGGCACACCTTCTATCGGCACTAATGGAAAAAAATTGTATAAAAGAATGTAAC
>CAXNNO010000341.1:0-3229 GCA_964203555.1 Bacteriovoracales bacterium | reverse complement strand
ACATTTCAAAAGATTCCTCGGTCTGGCCTGAAATACTTTTTGAAGAGGCGTGGACTAGTTATTATCTTAAAAATTATAACAGGTCGCTGGGAAAACTTGTTTCGTATAAAGCTCCGGTTTTTGATTTCATATTCAAACCCGAAGTAGAGGTATTAAAGGCGCTTACCTTTATGAAAATGTGCCTTTATGAGGATGCAAAGAAAACGGTTGATGATTTTTATCGTGATCTCCTTAACCCGTCTCGTGATCTCCGTTCTTTTCTGATTAGCCGAGGGAAGGATTATCGGTATTATTATTCACTCATGGTGGACCATGAGGAGAATCAAACGCCACCAATTGCAATCGTGGGTCATATTCTTAAATCGATTGGAAGAGACTCTGCCTTCAGAGAAATGAAGAGTTCCCTAATAGAGGCACTGACTGAATACAATCAACTAAGAAAGAAATCAAATTCGACCATAAACGACCATTTACTCACAAATATAAAAACAATTATTGATGAGATAAAGACGACCATGGGTGCTTACGTTCGATCAAGCCTCGTTTCAAAATACTCCGAGCTGTATTCAGCTTTTGAGGGCATGAGCTACATAAAACTAGAAGTTCTTGCTCAACGTAAGGAAAGGCTTTATCAGACAGATGAAATCGAGGGCAAAAAGCGCGGTGACGTCAGATACATTGAAAGAAACGACAAACAGTATTTCTGGACATTCAATGGTGAATTCTGGGCCGATGAACTTGGGGATTATGTTTTTGCGTTGAGGTCTGAATGTTAAAATATCTCTTACTCTTAGTCATTTCTATCGAGGGATCTTTCGCTGCACGGCTTAGTTTAGACCAGCGAAGACAAAAGATATTGGCGATCGTAGATGAGGAACTTTCTGAAGTTTCGAGGCTCTCGAAACAGCAGAATGGTAAAAAGCCGGATACTCTTCTGCGGGTTGCGGAATTAAATCTGGAGAAGGCACGAATTTATCGTGAAGTAGAAAACGAACAATACCTTTCGATCACTCCGGATGAGAGGGTGAAGCTAAATAAAAGAGACTATTTTCGCCAATCAGGTAAGTTCTTTGACTCCGCTAATGATGCTGCCTTAATAGTCGTTAAAAAATTCCCTGGTTATTCAGCAATAGGCGATGTTCATTACATCCTTGCCTATAACTATAAAGAACTAGGCCAGAACAACGAGGCGCAGAAGCATTTTAAGCTGGCGTCGGGAAGTTCAAAGAATTCGGTTGTTGCGACAAAATCGAAACTCGCCCTTGCCGATTATTATTTTAATGACAAAAAATATAGTGAGGCGATTCCTCTTTATGAGAGCTCCCTTGGTAAAAACGATGATAAGTGGTGGACTAAGGACGCATTTAATCTTGCGTGGTGTTTATATCGAGTAAAAAAATACGATAGAGCGATTTCTTTAATGCGTGAAGTGCACAGTAAAAGTGGTGGCAAATATGTGGACATGAAATCTCAGGTTGAAAGAGATCTAGGCATTTTTTATGTCGATGCAAACCGCATTAATGACGCCATCAAGTTTTTTGATCAGTTGGGTCTCAGTTATACGGATCAGTTTATAAAAATTGCCAACTCAATCACGGCCCAAGGCCGTTTCGATCAGGCCGAGAAGCTTCTTGGGAAAATAAAAAACATTGAAAAAGATCATTTTAGACTGACCGAAATTCTCCTCGCCGAATTAAATTTATACGATAAATTCAATAAAGTTCCCGAGCATCTTTCGACATCCCGGGAACTGGTGACACTTCACCTTAAGCTTCCGCTTGAGAAAACACAGTTTGATAAATTATCATTTCACGTAAATAAAAAAGCGGCTGAACTTCAAAAATCCACCACCTCAGATATTTACAAAAATGTTCCGAAAGTTAAAAAACAGAAAGCAGCCGATTCCATTGCCTATTTTGAACTTGCTGCCAAACTTAATCCTGGACAGAAGGCCGAAAAAACATTCTTTCAGGCAGAAACACTGTATGCAGCAAATAACTTTGCTCAGGCGATCAAACTTTATATTGATGCGTTTGATACGGCCAAAATAAACAATGAAACGAAGTTACTTCCCCGATGTCTTGAAGGCATGCTGTCTTCATTAGGACAGAATTCTCTGGATCAAAAAATTGCGGACAAGTTCTATGTCCCCATTTATTCCAGATACATCTCAGTTGATTCAAAATCAGGTCGCGCCTCCTCTGTCTTTGTAAAACTTTTTAATGCCCAGTTTGATTTAAAAGATATTACGGCAGCTGAAATCACGATGACGGGCTTTGCCAGAAACTTCCCGAAAGATTTTAAAACCCAGGAAGGAATGTTAGCGAAGGTGATGGAGCACTACCGAAGTAAAAAGGACTACAGTGCAGTTAATTCTTATATCCAGCGTATCAATGCCGGAGAGTTCAAAGTTTCAACTAAATATGCCGATGCCCTAAGAAGTCTAATGACAAAAATTCAAATTGAAGGAGTCCAACAATCTCTTGAAAAGGGGGATAAAGGGACCGCCCTCAGAGGGTATCACCAGATTTATCAATCAACCGAGAGTACTCCTAAGGCAAAAACAAATGCTGCCTATAATCTGGCCGCTCTTTATTTTGAACTCGGAGATTCGGGTAAGAGTTATGAGTGGTCTGTTGCGGCCATAAAGACGATGGAAATTAATGACGTAACGAAGTTTGCCGATTCTTTTTTGAGCATTGCTGCAGGATTGTTTTTAAGGCAGCAATTCCCTCTCTCTGTAGATCTGTCTCATCGCATTGTCGCCAAACTCTGCCGTGAAAACTCCTCAAATAAAAACATTGCCTTTAAAAATGCGATCTACATCGCTCTGGCCAATGGAGATCTTGATAAAGCATTGGAAATTAGGTCTACCGGGAAGTCATGCTCAATTCCTGATCCTGTTATTTCTGAAGTCTCATTTGAAATTTTAAAAGAACTTGCCAAGGAAAAACGCTGGGAATCCTATGAGGCTCAATTAAACGAACTTGAATTGAACTCCAAGAATTATCCCAACCTCATTGCTCCGTGGGAACATCTAAGAAAAGAATTAATGACCATTGGAAATACAGACGAGGCTGTCCGGATTGGCGATAAACAGATGAAATTTTATCAGCACTCAAAAACGCAAAAATTGGACACACCGGTTGAGGCGTTGGATGTGATTGCGGAGAGAATGCTAAACTCTGTTATAGAAAAGAAAAAGAAGCTCGATCAATTGACTCTCTCA
>CAXNNO010000340.1:0-3245 GCA_964203555.1 Bacteriovoracales bacterium | reverse complement strand
ATTACATTCACTATAAAAATCTTCTCTATACAAATATTTTTGAAGGTCATGCTCTCAGTGAAACGATGAGATTGGTTTTATCCGAGGCCGATGGAGTCTCTTTACAGGAAGCTTCCCACATCCTTGATCAATTTGTTTGGACGAGATCTTTAGCGATCAACACAATGAGGCACGGGGCGCCTTTAGAGTTGAACTCATGAAGGTCTTAGTTCTTGGTGCGGGAAAAATGGTTGAGGCCTTTCTTTTAGGGCTAAAAAAGTCTCATCAATTATCAGATTGGTCGATTTATTCTCCCTCGGGAACATCGGCCTCGAGGCTTGCGGCAAAAGTGGGAGCGAGGGCCATCAGTCATATTTCAAATGTCGAAAGTCCCGATTGGATTTTAGTTGGTTGTAAACCTCAGCAGCTTAAAGAATTAAAAAAGATTCTTCCGCCATCTCTCAAAGAGGCGCTTTATGTGAGTCTTCTTGCCGCCATAACTGAGGAGGAGCAGCTGAAAATTCTCGAGGCGGGCCAGCTTATCCGTTGCATGCCTAATCTTTCGGTAGAGTTTAACGAAGGTGTTATTCTCTTATCCTCCCGCTCCGCTCAGTCGAGGCTTGGTTCGTTTCAGTCTCTTTTCTCAAAGCTTGGCATGGCCATGGTTCTGGAAGAAAGGGAGCTTGATGAGCTAACCCTTCTCACGGGGTCTGGGCCTGCTTTTTTCTATGAATTTGCTCACGCACTTGCTGAATCTTTTAGTTCTCTTCATACAGATCAAAGGCAGAAACTTGTCCGTCAGGTTTTGAAGGGGGCCTCCAAGTCGCTTTCTGATTCCCCTCTTACTTTAGCTGAAATGACGAGCGCAGTATCGTCTCAGGGAGGAGTGACCGTTGCTGTTCTGGAGGAATGGAGAAGGAGTCAGTTTTCGGATTTTATTCTGAGAGGGATTGAGGCGGGTAAGGAGCGAAGAAACCAGATCAGGGCAGATCTTCAAAACTAAAGTCTGACTTTTCTTTATTCAAGGTTTTCAAAAGCTCACTTTGGCAGAAGGTAGACTGAGCGTAGTTCATACACCGATTAAGTTCCTTGTCGGTTTTTTTGGAACTTAGTTTTTTTCTCTGTGAGCGGGTTAAATTGACAAGATGCTCGCGGATGAGTTCATCCACAAACCCACAAGTGCAATGCTGTTCACAGGTATTGATGAGTTTATCAACTTCTTTCGGGTTATCCAGCACGGCTTCGGTGTCGTCATAAACCACTTCCATTCGCGGGCGAATGGTTCGAATAAGGAGACCTGCTTCCTCTTTATCGGGGACACATTCCAATGGGGCCATTTCATTGTCGTAGATTTTCAAGAGAAGCTCTGTTGCGAGAATTAATTCCCCGCTGGAAAATTCTTTTTGCATCGTGATGGGTTCAGGATCATTTTTGGGTGCCTGCACTGACGAGCAGGCGGAAACAATGGAAATCAGAATAATGAATTTAAGCATATGGCTTCCTCATTAGGCTTCAAGTTCTTCCCCATTCCTTTCGTTGTCTTCTTCATTAGGAACTTCATCCTATTAAGTGGTCTGTCCGCGCCTTGTGGAGGCCAGTCGAGGGCATCGAAGGTGGTCGTGGGAAAGTTGTCATTCAGATAAAATGTTTTTTTTATCTGAATTTTTTTGGGATTCAATCTTTGACGAACCTTTAGATCCATCGCCAGTATGTGAGAAAGGTGTTCAATATTTTTTTCATAATGTTGAAACAATTTTAATTTCGATTGAACTGAGTATTCCTGATGGAAAGAAATTTCATCGTATTTGTGATTTTGATCAATGGGTAACTTCATTGATAATAAGAGATTATTCATCGAAGATTTCGAAAAATGACTGCGCTTGGAGAAGTTAACGATCTTATTTTTAAAGATGAGATTTTTTGAAGTCTCTTGTTTTGATTTTTTCAGGTATGCCTGGATTTCTAAAATCTCTTTTTCCGTCTCACCGATTTGAGTTTTTACGGCCAATAAAGAAAGATAACTGGTGCTTTGGTGCAATTGTTGAAGTGAACTCTCGCGGATAGAATCATCAAATTGCCTTAAATTCTTCGTTGCCATGAGGTAGTAGCAGTACAACTTGTGAAGTTTCTCATCGACTTTAAGCCCAAAAGAATCTCCTTCATGGACAAGTTGACGGTTTATTTCAATCTTTTTCACTGGGGTAAACAAGTAAAGACCGCTGCAAGAGGTGAGTAAAATGATGGTGAGTAAGTAGAGGCCTTTAAACATGCAATGATTCTCCGATGATGCCTATCGGAGAATCATGTAAATAACTTGAGCAGTAATGTAGGTTAATGGACTTATTGCCCATCAATTGGCCCTATTGTGTTTTATTTAAAAATTGAAGATAATTAAGACAAAGAGGGTTTATGGAAGATATTCGTTCCGTTCTATCCCAGTTCAATGCCAAAAAAAAGCAAGACAAAGGCCTCGAGAATTCGGGTAAAAAACCTTCTGCTCTGGCCTCCCACTCTGAAATTCCTGATGTGTTTTTTGATGTTATCCTTCAAAATTTCAAACTCAATCGTCACGAGATCTCTCTTCTGATGCTTCTTTATCGACAGGTCTGGTGCCGCCCAAACCTTTATAAAACCCACGGGATCGGGCCATTGAACTCTTATGCAGAACTTTGTACTAAACTTGGAACAACCGTCGAACAGCTAGGAACTTACCTTCGAAATCTTGAAAACTTTGGTCTCTTAGAAACAGTTCGATCCGGTCAATATTTTGTCAGAAAGTACTTCACCGAAGCACTCGATACGCAGCTTGGGCAAAATTACGATGAATTCCTATAGGGAAGGGGATGCCCTCTCCCTTCGTTTAACGACTCTTCAGTCCTACTACTCTGGTGAAGAATTTATTTGGGACATTGGATGCGACCATGGACTCCTGGGTCTTTCCTTTGCTCATTTATCTGGCGTTCGAGGCATCAATCTTGTCGATCCCTCGAAAATCGTGATCGAGGTCCTTAAGAAGAAGATTAAAGATGCGTATATTACAAATGGCAAAATTAATGTGATAAAAAAGAAAGGTCAGGAAATTAAAATAGTTAGTAAATCAAACTGCATCTATATTGCTGGTATGGGTGGGGGAGAAATCGCAGATATCGTTCTTAAGATCCTTCCCAGTCTTGATTCATCATCTAAAATTGTCATTTCACCTCATCGAAAAAATCTTGAACTCCGTGCTCTTTTAAGGGCATTGCCTATTTCCCTCAAGAAAGAAG
>CAXNNO010000339.1:0-3252 GCA_964203555.1 Bacteriovoracales bacterium | reverse complement strand
AGCACTTTCTGGAAGTGCATAGAGATTTTGCTAAAAATATCATTACGGGTTTCGCTTCCATAGGTGGACTTAAGGTTGGTATTGTTGCCAACCAGCCAGCTTTTCTGGCCGGGTGCCTGGATATCGATTCCTCTGTTAAGGCCGCACGTTTTGTTCGTTTTTGTGATGCTTTTAATATTCCAATTATTACTTTAGTTGATGTTCCAGGATTCTTACCGGGAACCGTTCAAGAGTATGGTGGAATTATCCGTCACGGGGCGAAGCTCCTTTACGCCTACTCGGAGGCGACCGTTCCCCTCATAACTCTCATTACCAGAAAGGCCTATGGTGGTGCTTACGATGTCATGGCATCCAAGCATATTCGGGCCGACATTAATCTGGCCTACCCAACGGCCGAAATTGCGGTGATGGGAGCTGAGGGTGCAGTCAATATTATTTTTAGAAATGAGTTAGTGGGATTAAAAGGTGAGGATTTTAACAAGAAGAAGGCGTCTCTTGTTGAAAACTATGAAAATAATTTTGCCAATCCATACCGTGCTGCTGAACTTGGTTATGTTGATGAGATCATTAATCCGGAAATCACCAGACAACGCCTTTATCAATACTTAAAGGTGCTCGAAAACAAAAAGATCCCAACTCCGGATCGTAAACACGGGAACATTCCACTATGAAAGGTAAGCGCGTTTTAATTATTAATCGTGGTGAAATTGCTATACGAGTCGCCAAGGCGCTAAATGAGCTGGGATTAGTTTCGGTGGGTGTGTGGACGGATAATGAAACTGAACCCCCTCATCTTGAGTATTGCCAGGAATGGGTTCATTTGGCCGGTCACAATAACAAAGAAACCTATTTGGATATTCCAAAAATCATGAAACTCATCGATGACCACAAAATTGATGGCGTTCATCCTGGATATGGATTTCTATCCGAAAACAGAGAGTTTTCTGAGACGCTGGCAAAAAAGGGCGTCACATTTATTGGTCCTAATCCAACCGCCGTTTATAAAATGGGCGCCAAGGATATTTCTAAGCAGGTTGCAAAAGAGGCCGGCGTGCCGGTTGTTCCTGGTTCAATCGGTGAAATTGCGACCGTCGAGGAAGCCATAAAGATTGGTAATGAAATGGGTTATCCTATTTTATTAAAGGCCGTTGCAGGCGGTGGTGGTAAAGGTATGCGTCCTTGTTATTCAGAAGAGGATGTCATTAATAATTTTTATGCAGTTCAGAGAGAAGCTCTTTCTAGTTTTGGTTATGCCGGTTTGTTAGTTGAAAAATACATCTTAAATCCACATCATATTGAAGTGCAGATTCTTGCGGATAAAAAAGGCAATGTTTATCATCTGTTTGAGAGGGAATGCTCAGTTCAGCGTCGTCATCAGAAGATTATTGAAGAAGCTCCCTCGCCTTTTATCGGCACAGATGAAGTTTTGAGAAAGTCCATTTGTGAAACTGCGGTTAAGTGTGCCAAGGCCGTTAATTATGATTCTGCCGGAACGGTTGAGTTCATTATGGGAGAAGATAAGAAGTTTTACTTCCTGGAGATGAATACCCGTATTCAGGTGGAGCATCCTATTACAGAAGAAATTACTGGGATCGATCTGGTGGCCAATATGATTAAAGTGGCCTTCGGTGAGGCGCTGGATTTTAAAACTCAGGATGATATTCGCATTCAAGGTCACGCAATTGAGCTACGAATTTGTGCCGAAGATCCGGTATCCATGCTGCCTGCTCCAGGTAAAATTGCCGGGTTTGAGACGACTTTTCCTCAGGGTATTCGTTTTGATCATTGCATCTATTCCAAGTTTACAATCACATCGGACTTTGATCCGATGATTGGAAAACTAATAGCCAAAGGTTTTAATCGGGACGTTGCCTTAAGAAAAATTCGCAACGCCATTGATGGGCTTATCATTGAAGGTATTAAGACCAATATTGCTCTTCATAGAGTTATCCTGGATGAGGAAAATTTTCGAAAGGGCCATTACTCAACTAACTATATCGGAACGATCAGGCCCCAGGAAAAAGTTTCCAGCAAACAAGATATCAAAGAGTTCATGCTTAAAGTGGCTGCCATTGAGATGAATCAGATTGGGGGGTTAGTGTGAGATACTATTTCATTAATCAAGAGATGAAAGAGTTCTCTTTGGACGTTGAGGTTCAGGCCGGAAAGGTCATGGAATTCACTTATGAAGGGGCCAAAACCAGATTATTGATTAAGGGAATTGCGGGTAAAAATTTTTATTCCTTTGACGGTATTGCATGGAAAAAACTTGCTTCCTTGGGTGTCAACGAAGTCCTGGTTTCTCATTCAGAAGTCTATAAGGTTTATCGCGGTTATAAGCCTTCAGGCCTCAACAAGGGCGGAGCAGGTGCGGTCATCACGCAAATGCCAGGAAAGGTCGTTAAGGTCATGAA
Organism: Bacteriovoracales bacterium; assembly: GCA_964203555.1. Classification (GTDB taxonomy): domain Bacteria; phylum Bdellovibrionota; class Bacteriovoracia; order Bacteriovoracales; family Bacteriovoracaceae; genus Peredibacter. The sequence continues at coordinate 838 of CAXNNO010000339.1, read as the reverse complement.
AAAAGAGGGAGATAAGGTCTCCAAGGGTGAAACGGTTCTTATTTTGGAAGCAATGAAGATGGAAAACGAGATTAAATCTGGGGCAGATGGTGTGATTAAATCCGTGAATGTGAAAGAGGGACAGGCGCTTGAAGCCGGATTTTTGATGGTTGAAATTGAAGAGATAGAGTCAATTATTAGTGAATAAAAAGGTCAGTCGATGACTGGCCTTTTTATATTTTTCGGATCAGATAATCCCAGTTTTTCTCAATCAAACCATATTCAAATTTGATCCAATCTGAATGTGGAAAATTAATCCACGAATAATTTCTATCCGAAATGAATTCCCTATAATGCTCTTGCCAGAAACGGGTGCTCTGAGGAATGTCGATCTCAATTGGACCTTGGTTTTGCGATTGATAGCGGCCGATTAAATTGAAGTGGAGTAACGCCACAAGGGGAAGGCTCGCTGCGAATTTATGTTGCGGTTTAAGGAGGCGCTCTCTTGTTAAAGTTGAGTACTGATTAAAGTCGTTCATCTGGTCAAAACGAGAAGGCATTTCTTCGATCATCTTGCGAAGCCAGCACATCTGATTACGAACATCGAGATCATCATGATGAGCGTCCGATAACCAGTTTCTTATAGGATAAAACGTACCGGTATAAGTTAAATCACCACAATGATTTAACTCCGGCACCATTGAGTCAGTGCTCGTAACGGGGTGGCCCCACCAGGCCGAGACTCCGTGCCCAAAAAGTAGAGTCATCAAAACAATGAACTTGATCTTGCGAAAGATGAGCCTCAGAGGAATCAAAATGAATAATCCAAACCAAGCTATCAGAGCAAATGAGAGCGTCC
>CAXNNO010000338.1:0-3257 GCA_964203555.1 Bacteriovoracales bacterium | reverse complement strand
ATATTATTGACGTCATTCGCGGAAGTAAGAGTGCCAAAATCACCGAAAAAAAACACGATGAACTCTCTGTTTTTGGAATCGGGAAAGACCGATCTAAGGAGCACTGGAACACTATCTTGCGCCAGCTTCTCAATCTTAATTATGTCGCTATTAAATCTTGGGAGTATCGCAGCCTATGCCTAACCTCCAAGGCCCTTGAGATCCTGACTGGAGGCAAGACACTTCATTTGAGAAAGCAGGACATAAGTCTCGATGCCAAGGATAAGAAACCCAGGAAAGAGAAAAGAGACACGTCTCGCTCCAAAGAGGTTCAACACGACAGGCATGACCTATTTGATGAACTTAAAGGCCTTAGAAATAAAATCGCCAGAGAAAAGAACCTACCCTCCTATATCGTCTTCAATGATAAGTCCCTCCACGACATGTGCCAGTTAATGCCCAGAAACGATGCCGAGTTTTTACTGGTCCACGGAGTGGGTCAAAGTAAATTGGAAAACTACGGTAGTCTGTTTTTGGACGCCATTAGAGACTTTTCAAAATAAATCCTGTTTTTATTTTTTCATTTTTCCCCGTCTTGCAAACTTATGGGGCCACCTTTAATTATACTTTTTTCTTATTCGACCTGGAAGTATGGAGGGTGCCGGCCTTTGAGTGTTTCGAGTTTTAAAACTCAACCTGATTTTGTAAAAAACCAGGAAAAAACGGGACGAGGCAATTAAACTAACTTCGGGAAGTTCTCTCCTTCGTCGAGAAAGATTCAGTCGCCATCTTGGCCCTTCCACTTAAAAGCTCAAAAGATTTATGATTTATAAGCGGGGTAGGGTGGTTGAGCTTGGCAGTCGCAAAGCAAGCTTTACGACTGCTCTAATAAAGAAACTAGAAATCACTTATAAAAATTAAATTTAAGAAACTTTAAGCTCACTGGAAGGCTTAATAATATTAAGCAAACTTAGAAGCTTATCAATTGTAAAAACTTCGATTCGATATTTGATAATCTTATTCACTCTCGCCTTATCAATATCTAATCTTTCGGCAAGATCCACTTGAGAAATTTTATTAGAGATCATATAAATCACAAATTCACGGCACAGATCGTATTTAATCTTATCTACAGCTGAGGCATTTTTCCGATCGAGTACGAAAGTCGGCTCTGCACTCTCTAGCTCTTTTAAAATCTCTTGAATTTCTTTATTGCTTGGAAATGACATTTATAACCTCCTGTCTCTAAACGCAGTGATAACTCCTACGTAAAATTTATGATCCTCTAAAAGCCAAACCATTTTATACGATTTATGATCATGAGAAATTTCAGATACAAAATATTGAAAATTCTCTTTGATGCCTTCAGGCACATGCACTGTGTGAACTAACTCGCTCACAAGATCAATAATTAATTCGTCAGAAATATGATCAGAGTGCTTATCTACATGCGAATCAATGATTACTTCTTCGATTATTGTACTGTTGATAACAATCGGATTAATTTTGAAAGCTCTTCTTTCCAAAGACAGGAACATAATAAAAATAGTCAAATTTGTCAACCACTACCTGATACGCAAGGTAAATCATTTTATCGTGCAGACAGTTTTTGTAGGATTAGATCTGATCTGATACTAAAAGACCCGACTAACTGGCCTTATCTTTTGCAATCGCATCTAGCAAAATGCTTTTAATATAGCGCTGGTATGGAATATTTTTTTTCTTTGCCACACTCATCAGTTCTTCTTTTAGCTCGGCAGGTACGCGGATATTAATATTAGCATCTGACAAAGCATCACGGAGTCTCTGAGTCATCTCCATATCAACATGATGACCTTTGTTCTTTGCGTGCTTTTTAAGTCTCTGCATTTTTGAATCACTCATCTTTATATCTCCTGTCAGGAAACAAGGTTATAAGCTGGATTATGTTTCCTCTGATATTGAAAGGGACAATGATAGGATAGCTGTTTATCTCAAGGAGGAATGACTTCTGGCCAGCTTGCTCTTTGCTAGGACTATCGATAACCAGAAAATCGCCATTGGTGATTTCAGTAATGCAATCCTCAAAGCTCACCGACAAGTGGTCGGCCTTATTTTTTAACGTCTCATTTTTTTCAGCACAATATACTACCCACACGTGAGTACTTTAGCACATGCATCACAAAAGTCAATACATTTGTGCGCACACCTCAAAGGTATGAAAAATGAGCTGGAGGGGGAGAAAATTACCCTAAATGAACGAGTACGCCCAGGATAACCCGGGCGTATAGAAATTCTTTGTCTTAAAATACAGAGATTGATTCGATCCCTAGGGTTTGGACTGCGCCCTTCTGATCAGACAGCGATCACAATAGTTTCGATACAGCCCTCTGAATGTTAGCAGTACAGGGGTTGAAAGATTGGCGGCAGTGGAGTTTGAGAGGACCCAGAAGACGCCAGAAAAAAGAAAGGAAAAGATCAGAGGTCTTTTTGCGGAGGACACGAAGTGGTCGGTTAAGATTTTTATTTTTGGAGATGATGGAGTTGAGAAGGCCTGGGAGGAGACGTTTGGGGAGGTTTTTCTGGGCACGGCGAAGAGCTGGGAAAAAGATAATGGTTACCGACACCATAGAGATTTTAGTGATGCCTGTGCGTACTTTTCTCGGCAGGTACTTTTAACTTCTACATAAAACGGGCTGGCCACTAAGTACAAAGAGGCCAGTGGAAAAGTTAAGCTGGTTAATTTTTTTAAGGAAGATCAGTTTTTTTTGGTGCAAGAAAGATTTTGAATGAGGTTGAGCGAAAAAAAGAGCTAGAGAAAGTGTCCAGAAAGAGAATTGAGGAAGAGGCGGAACATAACCGGTCGTTGGGTGTGGAAAAAGAGAAGAAAGGCATCCTGGGAAAGATGTTTTCTCAGAGTTAAAAAAGAAACCCATCAGGCAGAAGAAAGCCTTTTCTTTGGTGACACCACGTGAGCGTTTTGTAAATTAAACTAGACCCATTTTTCTAAATTGAGTCCATCAACTCTCTTAAATTCTTTTATGTTGTTTGTGACTAAAACAAGGTCATGAGCAATGGCAATAGAAGCTATTTGTAAATCGTATGGCCCAATAACAGTTCCTCTTCGTTCTAGGTCTGATCGAACTCTACCAAACACTTCCGCACTTTCGTGGTCAAAATTTATTATCTGAAAGGGTGTTAAAAAACCTTTAAGGGCCTCGAGGTTTTTCTCTGATTGACTGCTTTTTTCAACTCCGTAGTAAAGCTCTGAAACAGTTACGGATGAAAGATAGATTTCA
>CAXNNO010000337.1:0-3271 GCA_964203555.1 Bacteriovoracales bacterium | reverse complement strand
AATACGAACCCCTGTAGGCATTCAGAGCGCATTCTGCAGTTCGGGAGCTAGATCTTCGATGAGAGCATAGCCTGATAGATTCTTCTCTTGTAAATGGTCCCCTGTAGGCAAGTTCGATACAATCAAGGGGGCCTTCGGAGATTGCGCGCCTACATAGATTAAGCGCCTCATCTTTTGAGAACATTCCTCTGAAGGCCCTGAGAGCGCATCGGGCCGGCATGGTGGAGAATGAGCCTTGACACAAACTCATCGCCTCTTCTTTTGAAAAGGGACCCCTGTAGGCCATCTCGATACATTCGACGGTTTCTCTTCCACCACTTCCAATGGGTGTGCAGGAATGTCTGATTCCATTAATGTTTATTTCAACTCGATCGGCCAGAAGAGAGCCGCTGAACAAAAATAAGAAGGTGAGTAAAAAAAATTTCATTTATACGACTCCATTTTCAAATGATTTTGTTTGTCTAGAGCTTTCAAGGCAAATGCCTTGCCAACTTTTTGATTGAAATATCAAGATGATTATTCGCTGCAAGGTGCATTTGGGTAGTGTCACTTTGAAACTAAAGTTTTTGAAGACATTTTAAACTTTAAGGGATTGGCCTTTCTTTTTGCATCATTTTTAGCTTTTTTGGCAATCTGCTTAGATGAGTAGTCAAGGTCACGATTCTCGTCTTTCTTCCCTGGTTTGAGATCTATAATGCTTCTCTTAAGCGGTGTGGCGGTTTTTGCTTTGACAGTTCTGCCGTCAAAGTTTCTTTCGTTCAGACCCTCTATCGCACTTTTGGCCTCGGCAGGGGTGCTCATCTCCACAAACGCCATTCCTCTGGATTGATTGGTCTTCGGCTCCACAATAATTTTGATGTTTTTGATTTGCCCAAACCTGACGAACATACTTTTGATACCATTTCGGTCACGATTATAGCTAAGGTTACTTATGTAGACGGTGTTACTCATATATTTCCCTAAAATAGACTTGTTTTAATGACCATCTTTAAACTGGGATGCTTGTTTCAGCAATTGAATTCTCAGAGTTTTAGTTAAATCGAATAATTTGTTCACGGTCCCCTGCGAATGACGGTTGAAAACCCTAAATAACCCCTTAAAAAAACCGGTCTTTTGCCCAGAATCTTGACCCAGTCCAGAAAGGTCGGTGCGGGGGAGTGCCATTTTTCTCTGTGAAATCTCATCGTGATATATTTCATGACGAGTTCCAGAAAATCGTGTTCCTCTCCCAAGGGCATTGAAAGTAATCTCATGATCGAGTCATCCTCAAGATAGAGCTTCACATGGCGACCCATGACCTTGACGGGATTAATGGCAAATGAAAGATTTTTGGCATATTCATCATCAATCTGATGTTTTGGGCCGTCTTGCAGAAAATAAGGGTGAACTTTAATATCTCTTTGGTTCCAGCTGATGGATTTTTTTTCCTTGGAGAGCCAATGCAAGAAGGCCCTGCCTTCACCCAGATCTGAGTGATGAAAGGAATGATTTCTCATCCACTGAAGATAGGCATCTCTCAGGGGTAATGAATTTTGAGTTCTTCGTTTCATCAGATCAAAGGAGACTTGATCACTAAAAGCGAGTCGAGTGAGTTTCCCATTGATTCGTATTGGATTAAATGAAAAGACGGGGTGAGGGCGACAAAAAGCATTGGGATCAAACTCGTCCTCATATGACCAGGATGCCTTTCCGTAGCAAATGCCCTTATTCATATTCTTATTTACGACTTTCTTTAAGAAAAAATTAAATAGTCTCTAAAATTGACCTTTTTACTTCCTGATGGGGATCATGCTTATAAGACTTTTAAAAAATGGACCTCAAGCCGATAAGTTCACCATGGAAAATAAGGATTATGATTTAGAGTCATGGGTCAGAATAATTACCGAAGAGTTTTATGAACTGGTTTATGCAGACGAATGGTTAAAGCAGGTTTTTACAATTGATCAAAAGGTTATAACTTCTCAGCAAATAGACTTCATGGTAGGTGCTCTGGGTGGAGAGAAGCGGTACGGCGGAAAAAGTCCGGGAGATGCGCATCCACATATCTTTATCGATTCTGAGATGTGGGACTTAAGAGAGTCTCTTCTCATGAAGGCCATGAAAAAAGTGGGATCCCCGGAAGAATTGAATGCCAGATGGATTAAGATTGATCTCGCCTTTAAGCGACACATTGTGATGAGGGATCCCTCAGAATGTCAAAAAAGGTTTTTTTCTGACGAAGTCATTGTTGTGCCAAATCAATCCAGAAAAGTGGCGTGATTCAATATTAAATAACGAATCTAAATTTTTTCAATAGCTGCTCTCAATCATTGATGAATTGATGATAAGGCTTTCTTCTGAAATTCTCTTCAAAAGGAGTTTTTGTGAAGGTATTCCTGGTGTTTTCGCATGCGATTTTAATGAGGAGATGTGATATCGTGAGTTGAAGGAAAAAGATTCTACATGCAAAGAAGAGTATTTTTTAGATCCATTGTCTTTAGTCTCATCATGCTTTTGATGTTCATATCCTGTGAAACCCATAAAACCCAACATCTAGTAAAAGACTGGAAGGAAGAATCTAAAAAAATTGCCGAGGATTTTGCCCGCGATCTGGGGGCGATTTATCCAGAAGATGTTGCAGATATTGGTTTTGATGAATTTGGTTCAAAATCAACTCATTTCTCCGGACACATGTCGGAGGACCATCTTCTTTTCCTTGAGAAATGGCAAAATCAACTTGAAAACAAACTTGAAAAAAATATTCACCATGAACTTCGCACTGATCTTATGATCCTTCTTGAGAAAGTAAGGCTTGATAAAGATCAAATTAAGCTAGAGCGTTCTGTGGGTGAAGTGCCATTTATTCCCATCACAGAATTCATCTATTTAAACATCAAGGAGTACCTCGCCCCTGATGCAGGCCCACTGCGAAAAAATCAAGGCCTCACTCGCTTTCAAAGTTATGTGAGAGGATCGTCAGAACATCTCCCTCTTGCTCTGGGGGTGGAGGCGTTTGTGAGTGAAAAAATTAAATATCTAAAAATAAAAAAAATGACCGGTTTCTGGCCCAGTCGATACGAATTGGAAATTTATCTTAAAGAATCAGAGAAATACTTAAAGGCCATAAGGGGGTTATTGGCCAATTCAAAGGATGAGTGGCAAAAAGACCTCCTTCAACTCGAAACTCAGGATCAGAGATTTAGATCATTTTTAAAGGAAAAGGTTCTCCCTTTTTCAAGAACCCGTCATGCAGTTCCCGATTCCGTTTATGCCTCAATTCTGAGATCAAACG
>CAXNNO010000336.1:0-3272 GCA_964203555.1 Bacteriovoracales bacterium | reverse complement strand
CGACGTGGTCCCAATCTGTTGCGAGGAGTTGGATACCGGCCATCGTACTGTTTGAGTTATTTAAAAGATTTGGAATAACACCAACAACTTCTCCAGGGGAGATTTTTATGTTGTTGTTGTTATAAACAGTTCCTGCAACATCTTTACTTATAGGAACAGTAAAACCTTTGTAGAGAAGTTCTTTCAAAACTCCTTCAATATCGGTGCTGTTATCAATGATATAAAAACTAACGCGAGATGGGTTTTGATCAGTACGAACGGCCAGATCAATTAACTGCTTTGATATGAGGATGGATTTTCTCCTGTTGTTTTCAGAAACGGGGGAAAGTGATGGCGCATTCATTGTAGGAATAACGGTCTTGTAATTAATGGAGGTGGATTTTGTAGAGGTACCATTGTCATTGTAGGTTTTAAAAAGAAGTAATCCGTAGTCATCCAAAAGTTTTTCAGATTTATTTTTATCAAAATCGGGGCAGAAACCAATTCGGTCTGATGTCGGGGTTTGAAAGGATACATATTTATTTATATTTTTTGTCAGGATCTGGAAAAATCGTCTGTAAGTAATGGGATTATTGAAATGGGTCCATAGAAAAGAATTAGTGGAATCCATGTTGGTGAAAAATTTAGTTCCAGAGAGAGGGGAAGAGAAACTATCAATTCCTTTTGCATTCAGATCACCGATTTCGCTAAGAGTCTCAGCTACCAGAAGCAGAACTATCGATGTCGCAGTATCGTGCCCACCGTCTTTCTCTGATTCAAAGTGACATTCTTTTTTTAGTGATTTTGTTAACGCAACCAAATAATGAGAAACAATTTGTCCGGCATAATGAACGTCCTCGAAAAGATCGTCTTTATTATTTGGGTCGTAAAGAAGAAATTGTGGATAGGAAAGGCGTCCTTCTGATGTTTCTTCAATGCCAGGAATTGAATGCAAACTATCGGCTTCCGATAAAGGTCTAGATTGATTAAAAACGCCCAGGGCATATTCTCCGAATCTTTCCCGCTTATTCATGATGTAGCTAAAGTAGTCGGCGAGGCCTTCCCCAATTGAACCCGCTTCATCGTAACCAACAGATCCAAGGTTTGAGCGAAACGGATGATAATTAGACGAACTGGTTCCATTCCTCATGTTCATCATGATTGAAATTAATGCATGGCCAAGCTCATGATAAATAACACTCGGATCCTGTACGAAAAAAAAGTTAGGATGCTTTTTCAGGCCCCCGAAACAAAGAGAAGGGCCAGCGGGGCTGAAGGAGGCATTGCCTTCAAATTCACATTGAGCATACATGGTTAGGTAATCAAAATTAAAAAGCTTTTTGTCCGTGCTGGACATTGCTTTGAACCAGAAGAGCTTTGAGTCCATCAGGTAATAAGGAATTGATTTTGGAACTTTGTAAAAATCGAGCTGTTGTGATTGTTCGTAGGCGAAATTGAGTTTTTTAAAAAATGTCTCAGTTCCTTTCGCTAAATGGTAAAGAGCATTGACCTGATAAAACTCTGAGGAGTTAGTGGGAAATATAAAGGTTTTGTCAGCTGTTCTCGGGATTGCTTGACTGCTTGAAGTGATATCTGAAAGGGAGTGAATGCATTGATCAATTTTTACTTCGTACCCAAAAAAAAGCATTGAGCAATTACCGGTGAGGTTTGAGTTAGTGGTGATGAGCTTTGCCTCTCTCGACAAGAAGGGCGCCATATCAACATTGGCGGGACCATAATTTGCACCTGCAATGACGTAAGGACTGTCTTCATAGACATAGGCCTTGCCTTCCATTAAACCATCTCCATTAACGACATTGCTTCGAGCGTTCTTAGCCGTTAATTCAGTTGGATTGCATGAACTCAAGACTAATGAACATAAGGGAATAATCGTTCCCAAAAAAGGGAAGATGAGTTCGGGTATTATGTTCCATTTCTGCACCGGTTTCATATAGGCCTTATCGGTTGAGAAGTGGGTTACTCAACCGATCAAAAAAGTCAGACTATTGAGTAGAGCTAATACCTTTCAAAAAATCAACGGTAAATGTTTGCATCATGTTCTTTGTGGCGCCACCTCTGCCAGAGCTATCAGCGGAGGAACAAAAGCTGGGCGATGAACTCGTGACAGAGGTGACTTGTGAGGTTCCGCGCTCTAATGCGGTATGTGAATCTGTAATATTTCTTAAATCAAATTCACATGGGGATATAGAACCCTTCCCATCCGCTGTAGCGATTGGTTGACACTCTTTACTAGATTTTTTAGCCATTTCGACACAACTTTGATTTTTATAAACACCATTTTCTTTTCCAAGCCGTTCACAAAGATTCTGCCAATCGTAGCGGGGTATTGAGTTTGAGTTACTGGTGTTGCTTTCTCCATTACTCATGGAACCGCATAGCTCTTCAAATTCAGTTATGGCCTTCAAGTCCTTATCTCGACTTCCACTCATATTGGCCGCCTTGATGGCCGCAGAGATCAAATCGTCCATCTGTCCATTACAGGCAGGGCCGGGATTTGTTCGAGCCGTTTCAAATTTTCTACAAAATCGCGGTAGTTTTTCACCGAGTTCTTGATTTGTTTTTCCAATATCCTCAGCTTGTTTAGTGCGTTGCGCCTCGGCCTGTTTAACAGATGAGTCATGCTGGTTTTGACATTCAGAAGATATTCTATCTGCTTCCTGACTAACTTTTTTATAATCATTTTCAGTTTTTTTAATGTGTTGAGCGAGAAGACCGGGAGTGTTTTTCCCCTGTCCCGTAGAATCACCACCAAGGATCTGATCCTGTTGCTTTTTGACACTATCTTTTAATAGGGCAATATTTCCTTTAAACATCTCAACGTATTTTTCTGGATTTTCCAAAAGAAGTCTTCCGTCGATTGATTTACTGGTGGCCTGGGCAAATTGGGGTAGGTATCTCTGGCCTTCTGGAACTTCTCTCTGGATGTTAACAGGAGAACTAAAGCCAGCGCCAAAAAGACCTCTTAATTGCTCTCCATCTTTCATGTATCTTGTTAGAGCGGAATCAAAAATTTTAATCACGTCTTGTTTGTTTTTTTCGAGCATTGATTTGTAATTATTAACTCTCGCCGTTTTCTGATCCTTGATCTCTTTGACAAAGCCTTTTGACTGTTTGCTACACTCTTGCATGTTTTTTGAGCAAGATAGTGCTGCGTTAGCACAGAAACCCGGGGACGATATATTGAAGCGATCGGGAGTACAAGATCCGGCAACAGAATTATTCGCCTCCTCAGGACTTGCACAATGAATCAGTCTATTTCTGACCTCTTTACC
>CAXNNO010000335.1:0-3335 GCA_964203555.1 Bacteriovoracales bacterium | reverse complement strand
AAATTCTCCACATTTTTCAATGATAGTCTTCAATCTTTACATCATAGAAGTCACTGTCAATAAACTTAAATGAAATTCGCCAGCCACTTATCTTATGAATATCAATGGTAAGTTCGTTTTTCCTGTTGCCCTTTAATTTATGTAATCTTAAAGAAGGTGGAAAACCATTTTTTTGAAGTTCATCTAAAGAAGTCACAGCGTCCATTATATCCAAAAGATGTATAGCACGTTGCCAAAGTTCGAAAGGTAATTTTCTGGCCTTTCCCTGATGAAATAAATCAAAGGCAATCTTATTTCCAAAATCTTTAATCACGAACACCTCACATCAACTATACTACATTACGGTATTACAGTAAATACCTATGCGAAGTGCTGTCTTTCCGCATAAATACTTAATAACAGTAGTTGAAAATGTAAGGCCCTTAGGATTTTGAGATTGATATCTTATTGAGATGAAATAAAAAAAGCCTCAGACAAAAAAGTTAATTTTGCTGAGGCTTTTTTTGGTGCCCCAAAGTGGGCGATTATCGAACCGCCGTCTTAAAATTCAACCTTAAGACATTGTAACCATGACAGATAACTCAAAGACATGAAACCATAAGGGAAAAATATCTGTTCCCAAAATCCCCAAAACTCAATCATCCAAAAAATCCTTTCTTAAATGCTGAATGACTAAGTCTTCAAGTTTGACGTTCTGATGAAATGTCCACTGCACGGGATCAAAAGTAACAAACTGAATCCATGCATCGTTTGTATAAATGATAAACTGAAATTTTTCCATTATATCATATTCCTCTTTAGGAATAGCTAAACCTCGAAATGACTCTATCGCAAACTGAGTATGCCAAACTTTGAAAGTACGGCCTCTTTTACCTTCTTCACGTGCAATATTATTGTCCAAAAGATCTCCTACTACTTTCCATCCCAACCCCTCTTCAGTGATCCTAAATGGACTATCAGCTTCAATAGTAAGCACATGATAGTCATTTTCAGGTGAGTCGTAGTTTCTCTTAAAAAAGAAAACAATATGATTCTCTGTATAGAATTGCGTCTCAAGCCAAAGTTCATTACTTTGGAGGAGCGGAGTATCCCAGTATTCGCACACAATTTTTTTATCGAAGATATTAATCATGGATACCTCACTTTTACTCTTATCTTGGGATTAGGATATCTTAAATCCCCCTTAGGAGGTTGAAGTCTGATCCCATTTTTTCTCTATCTGAGTAAGAATGGATTCCTTAAGCTCCGACTTGTAATGAGGGATTACACTATCAACCATCTCCTGCCCCAGCTTACCCAGCTCTCCATAAGAAAGACCGTTTTGCAGACTCCAAGAAACCATTTGAATCTCATCGGCAAAATACTTTGCTGGTGCCAAGAGATTCAGTTTCCGGATGATTTTTGCTCTCTTACCCGTCAACTGACTTAATGAATAGTTATGCCCTGCGGGACTCGACGCTGATGAGTTCATACAATAAGTCATCACAGGAAAAACATAGTCTCCCGAAGAGAGGTTCAAATAACCTTTTGAATTGTAAGTAAATGTAGATCTTATTGTCTGCCGTGCAATGAAAGGATTTCCTGGAAGTTTTTGAACTAATGGATAAGTGCTCCTCTCTGGAGGATCAATGGGACTTTCTTGTGACAAGATTTTTTCAAGCCTTGGCCTCATCTTCTGAAGCGCGAGTTCTTTTGCTTCATCACGAGTAGTAGGCAATTGAGAACATGAACTCAAAAGCGATATGCATATCAATAACAATATTTTTTTATTCATCCTCTCATTTTACTGAAGAACCCAAAGAATAAGAAGGTCAAAAAGGTGGGCAGTAAAAAATTTAGCTTTGCACCTTTTAAAAATATGAAAGCCTTTACGCTATCTTTTCCCACTTCAACTTTAGTTTCTTTTTAGTGTCAGCACAGTCTTTCAAATAGAGATTGATCAACGTCTGATAAGGAACTTCCATCTTTTCAGACAAGGTCTTGAAATACTCCACCACTTGCTGATCAAGTTTAATCGTAACCTGCTGTTTTACTTTTTTTAAATAGCCAGGTTTAACTTCTTTCATTTTTGAGAAATCGTAGTTTTTTTTCATATTATTTTCCTTCAAAATAAATCTTTTCTTGTTTTGTGGCTTTTCGGGCGGATATTATCCGAATAACTTCATCTTCCTCACGATAACAATGAACCACTGTAAGAATTCGATCATGCTCACTGTACCCAATTGCGATTAATCGTTCTTCATGAAAGCTTGAATTGGCCTCATCACTAAAAACTCTAATTTGATCACTTAGAAAAATAGTTTAAGCTTCCTCGAAAGAAATTCCATGCTTTTTAACATTCACTTGAGATTTTGCTTTGTTCCATTCAAACTTGACCATGTGTAATTATACTGTAATTACTTATCAGGCGCAAATTTTATACTATAAAAGCCACAATCGAACCATGAAAGAGCCTGAATCTTAAAGGATTAAAAAAAAAGCCTTTGTAACCAGTTAAGATTACAAAGGCTTTTTTTGGTGCTCGCTCGTGGACGATTATCGAACTGCCGTCCTAAAATTCACAGTATAACCATCTAAAATCACAGAAATAATATGTCTTTCTCCCTATGCAATGAATTGATTAGGAACAAATCGACATTCCTGAAAATCCCTAAAATTGTCATAATCAGGACCACTATTCCTCATCCGGGCCCCCAATCCTTTAAATAACCAACTATAAGGTCAGCAATCTTAGTGCCCTTCTCCAAGCGTGTCCACTTTGGTTCGGCCCGTGTAAAAAACTCAACCCATGCATCCTGACAAATAATGACATACTCAAATATATGCTCAGGTTTTTTTTCATGCTCAGCTAACATAAGGCCGCTACAATAAGTGTCTTTCGCGTAAGGAGTATTCCAAAATTTGTAAGTACGGCACTTTTGAAGCTCACCCTTAGGACCTTTGCCATCAAAGAAGTATTCGTTGGTTTTCCACCCCTGATTTTCTTCTGTGACTTTATAAGAATTCCCTGTGGAAATCGTCAATTCATAAAGTTCTTCTTCCTCATTAAGCCTTTTTAAAAAGAAAAAACGAACATGCCGGCTATCCTGTAAGAGAGTCAATAGTCCCAACTGATCGGCTATTTTCACAGGACTATCCCAGTAGTCATAAGAGATATCTTCATTTATAGCGTCTTGATTTTTCACGGATACCTCACTTTTATTCTTATATCGGAATCAATCTCCGAATGACTCATTGGCTGAACTTCCAAAGTTGCATAACGAGGTTTCTCGCCGATTTTTTTTGGAGTTTTAACAACTCTCGTCCCATCTGGATATTCTTTATATTCCACTTCA
>CAXNNO010000334.1:0-3347 GCA_964203555.1 Bacteriovoracales bacterium | reverse complement strand
AGCAAAATCGAACAATAAAACCTGATGTTCTCTGGAAACCTTTCTGATAATCGAGTTGTGGACCTCGGTCGCCCTCCAGGGTCTACAATCATAGGCGCTGGCACTTAAGAGAGTGTTTACGGCTTCTTCAAAATATCCCAACCGTTTGGAGACCTGGCCGTGAAGGTAAAGAAGATCCGCATTTCCTGAGTATTGTTTGATTAATCGAGATGACTTGTTATAGGCCTCTTTAGGGCTAATTTTCAAAAGACTTCTAAGACTCAAAATGTCGGCTTCAATGTCAACTGTTCTGGTAAAGTTGCAGACTTTTTTCGGGGGTGTATCAAGATTAATAGGCGTTGTTGTGAGTATCAGAAGGCTATTTCTATCCTTACTTCGCAGGACAAGTTCGATAAGGTGCTGTTCAAACAAAAGTAGTTCAGTCTCCAGTTTTCTAAGATAATTTTTCTCCTCATCCTGAACCTCGATCTCGGCGCGAACCAAATGCGCAGAGAGCTTGACCCTTTGAACCGGTTCATAAATGAGCCTCGAAAGCCAAGGATAAAGGAGAAGAAATGTTTCAATCCGATCATCTTTGTAACGGCCGAAATTTTCTTTAATCTTAGGGATCTCAGAAAGAAGAAATTTATTTTCATAAAATTCCTCGGAAGCACCTTGATAGATCAGTATTTGTGGCCACTGTGTCAGTGCCTTGAGCTGGTGAAGACTCCTATGGAGAGCGTGTCCAGGTGTGGCGATGGTCTGGATTTTTATGGGTCTTTCCAGATTGATCGATATCGAATGCGCCAAGGTTGGAGCAAACTTGGCAAGATAATTCCCCATGCTGTCCCCGATGATCAGAATGGGAGCATCAAGAGTCAGATCCTGTGCCTTTTGTTCGAAGGCATAGGGAAAGGGAACAATTTGTTCAGGATTAGCGATGTATCTTTGAGTAACGAAAAATCCGGCAGTTACAACTGTTATCACGAGAATGATTAAGAGGGGAGTGAGAACTTTTTTCAAACCGATCGCCTTTTCTAACTAAATCTTTTGTTAAAGTTTAACTTACGACGGATTTTTGGTAAACACATCCTCTATGAAATCTCACACTTTACCTGAAATCCTTGCCCCGGCCGGATCCCTTGATAAATTAAAAATTGCCGTCCTCTATGGCGCTAATGCTGTTTATGTCGGAGGTCAGAAATTTGGTCTCAGAACAGCAGCCGATAACTTTACTCTGGATGAGTTAAAAGAGGGAATGATTTTTGCCCACCAACGGGGGGCAAAAGTTTATGTCGTTTTAAATTCTTTTCTACACGATAAAGATCTCTCCGAGCTGCCGGATTTTGTAAAATTTCTGGAAGAAATTAAGACGGATGCCGTTATTGTTTCAGATCTCGGAGTGGTTAACACGGTAAAAGAGTTCTCCAGAATTCCTATTCATATTTCGACTCAGGCCTCTACCCTCAATGTTCATTCGGCCAAGCTTTGGAAAAAAGCGGGTGCTTCGAGAATCGTTCTTGGTCGGGAAGTTTCTGTAAAAGAGGCCGGAAAAATCAAGAGGGAAGCTGATATCGAAATAGAGATGTTTATTCATGGGTCAATGTGCATGGCCTACTCCGGTCACTGCGTGATTTCTAATTTTACTCAAGGGCGGGATTCCAACCGTGGGGGATGCGCTCATTCCTGTCGTTTTGAGTACTCTCTTGAGGACCTTGACACTCATGAGAAAAAAAATGCTTTTTTTATGAGCTCCAAGGATCTTGAAGGATTAAGGGTTCTTCCGCTTTTCATAGAAGAGGGAATAGATTCTTTAAAAATCGAAGGTCGGATGAAGTCGCATCTTTATGCCGGAACAATGTCCAAGATTTACTCTGAGGCCTTGAGATTTTACGGACAGCATGGGCATTTTTTAAGCGATGATCTTATTTACTGGGAGGAGGAACTTGGAAAAGTTTCTCACCGGACTTATACGGCAGCAAGCCTCGTAGAAAAGGCAGGCCCCGAATCCATTTTCAATCATAGAGAGAATTCATCCGACGGAGAATGGCAAATGGTGGGCCAGGTTGTTGAGGCGAGTCCTAAAGCGGGCATTGTTATCGAAGTCAGAAACGCCTTCAATCAAGGCGATTTCCTGGAGATTCTTCCTTTTGAAGGTCAAATATTCAAGACAACTGCCAACGAGATCATGGATCTATCCATGAGGTCCATTCAAAGAACGAGGCCTTCGACTCTCGTGAGAATTCCCTACATCCCTGGTGTGAAAAGTATGTATCTTGTCCGACAGAGGACCAAGTCATGAAACTCACCACTTATGCACGGACTTTGCATGATTTGAATATCCTGAAAAATCTTGGTTATTCAGAAGTTATTCTTGGGCCAAAAACTCTCTCACGCTTTGGTAAACTCTCGACCGATGAATTTATTTCCCTGTCTGAGAGGGCGAGAAAGCTTGAGATGCGCGTACTTCTTGAATTTGACATCCTGATGACTGAGGATGTTTTTGTTTCTAAAATTAACGAACTGATTCTTCTTATCCCTCATGCCGACTCCCTCAGAGTTCAGGATCCCGGTGCTCTTCATTGGGCCCTGGAAAATACCGACAAGCCGATTCAGTTTATTGCTGAAAATGGAAATCATAATATTCGTGCGCTTGAGGGCTGGATTGAACTGGGTCAGGGAAGGCTTGAGAGGATTGTTCTTTCTATTGAACTTTCTAAGGATTCGATCCGGGACTATGTTCAGAGACTGAGTATCCCTTGTGAAATTCTCGGCTTCGGCAGGATTCTTCTTTTTTATACACCCAGACCATTACTCTCAGCTCTTCGGGTAGAGAAAATGTCAGTCAACGACGAGATTGCAGTTCTAGGCGAAAGCGAGGAGTCTCCCCACAAAGGTTTTCCTATTGTGGAGAATTCTCATGGAACGTTCATGTTTCATATTAAGGAATTTTGCCTTGTTGATTTTGCAGCTGAACTCAATGAAATGGGACTTGGATACTTTCGTATTGACCAACGCTGGGAAAATCCATCCCGCATAGATGAAATCTCGCAGCTTGTGAAAAAATTTGACGGGGAAATTTTTGAAAAGCTCAACTCAGAGTATTCTCAAGATTTGATGAGAGGATTCTACCTCGTCAATAAGACGGATATTCTTTTCCCTAAATTGAAAAACTCCCGCCTCCAAAGTAGGGAGGGAAAGTATTTAGGAGAGGTGCTTGAAGCCGAAAAGGGATCTCATCTTGCCATCATGGTTAAAAATCCTCTTGGATTAAAATCGACAGATCAATTGAAGATCTTTCATCCAAAAGGTGAGGTCTTTGAGGCGAGGATTTATTCACTAAAAAATCTCTCTCTCGAAGACGTTGA
>CAXNNO010000333.1:0-3348 GCA_964203555.1 Bacteriovoracales bacterium | reverse complement strand
CGGCCATAAAGCTGGCCGAAAAAAAATTGAAAGTAACAATTGTGACTAGAGAAAAGCGGCCGGAGATTACCAATACTTTCTGGGCCCAAGGTGGGATTATTTATAGTCCCAAAGATCTGAACGACCAGGAAGATCTCATTAAAGATATCATGAAGGCTTCGGCCTTCACTTCAAATATTGAAGCGGCCAAGATCCTTACTGCCCGATCAGCAGATATCATTGAAGAAGTTTTAATCCATAAATCCAATACTGATTTTGCCAAAGATGCTGAAGGAGAGTTGCTCTTTACCAAGGAAGCCGCCCACTCAAGAGATCGGATCATTTATAATGGTGACATGACGGGTAAGGCGATTCAAGTTTCACTTTTAAATTATCTTTCAAATGTTGATATATTTCCGAACGTAACTTTTCTTACTTCTCATACAGCAATTGATTTGATTACTCCGAATCATCACGGAGTTGATATTACTCAACGTTATGAAGAAAATCAGGTTTTAGGCGCCTACATCCTGGACCAAGGTTCGAAAGAGGTCCGTAAGGTCCTTTCTAAAATTACGATTCTTGCTACAGGGGGGATTGGAGCGCTTTATCTTCATCATTCAAACTCAGAAGGTGCCAGAGGTGACGGTCATGCGATGGCCCACAGGGCAGGTGCGTTTGTTACGAATATGGAATTTATCCAATTTCATCCCACCACTTTTTATAATCGATCTTCTCATCGTCGCTTTTTAATTTCGGAAGCCGTCAGAGGTGAGGGCGGAAGACTAATTAATGCCAATGGCGAATCTTTCATGAAAAAATATCACGCGGATGAAGAGCTTGCTCCACGTGATGTCGTTGCCCGGGCAATTCTTGAAGAGATGATTGCGGAAAAAGAAGATTGTGTTTACCTGGATATATCTCACAAGGGCGAAGACTATTTAAGAAATCGTTTCCCAACAATCAATGCCTATTGTTTGGAAAATAAAGTCGATATGACGAAAGGGCCAATCCCTGTCGTTCCTGCTGCACATTACACATGTGGCGGAGTCAAAACTGATCTTAAGGGAAGAACGAATCTCAACCGACTTTATGCCGTCGGTGAGGTGGCATGCACTGGTCTCCATGGTGCTAATCGACTTGCCTCAACTTCACTCCTTGAAGGCCTTACATGGGGTTATATCGCTGCGGAAGATATTCTCGTTCATATCCATGGTGTTCAAGAATATAATCCGGAAAAAATTAAAGACTGGGCACAGGGACATGAGGAAGTTGATTTGGCACTTATCACCCAGGATCAAATGACTGTTAAGCAAACGATGTGGAACTATGTCGGACTCTCAAGGTCCAGGAATAGACTAAATCGAGCTCGGGCAATGTTTATTGAACTTCAGGACGAAATTTCTAAATTTTATAAGAATGCTCAGATGCACGATGAACTTATTGGTCTTAGAAATGGTGTGGAGGTATCATTCATGGTGCTTAATGCATCTCTTCGAAACAAACAATCAGTCGGCTGCTTTTATCTCAAAGATTAAAAAGTACAATAGAAGTTATAAACAAGATTATTAATATTTTGAATAAAATGCGAACTCAGTTGAGAGATGATTAAGTTTCCATAAAAATGTCTATTGCTGGCCACATCTTTTGGGGGCCGGTCTATTGTGATATGAGCAGTCCTCACGGCTTCCCCATTTTTTCTGTATAAATAAGTCATCTTCGTTTGTTTTCCAACAGACATACCAGAACGTAGAAATTTTAACTCTTCACCATCCAGATTCATGCTCAGAGTATTGGCGTTGTTCAGAGTAAAGATATCCACCACGGTAGAAAACTTTAGATCGATCAGCTGATTGCCACTGTTTTGATAAACTCCACTCACAATCTGGCAGTTGGCCTCACTGTAAGAGAAGCATTTGAAAGAAGTTAAAAGGATACAAATAATAATAATACGCATGAGGGGTTTATAACTGATTGACGAAAATTATGAACAAAAAAAGATCAAAATGGAAAATTTTACTTAGTGAAGATATTAAGTATCGCTTAAGGGGCTAAAGTAGGAATGACCCAGAAGAACCAGATTTCTTCGAATGAAATTACGTCTTTTTAATACAAAGTTCGTTGGCCGTTTAGGATTCCATCTTCTTGGGTTAGGCAGAATGGCCGCAAAAAGCTGTGCCTCACCGAGGGATAATTGACTGGCCGGCCTTTTCCAATAATACCGACTTGCCGCTTCGGCCCCATAGACCCCTGGCCCCAGTTCAATAACATTGAGGTAAACTTCCAATATTCTTTTTTTATCCCAAAGAGTTTCCATCAAGAAGGTGAAGTACACCTCAAGACCTTTACGCAAGTAAGTCCTAGACGGATAAAGGAAAACATTCTTTGCCGTTTGTTGAGTAATGGTAGAAGCACCCATTTTAACTTTGCGACGTTTATTAGCATCAATCGCCTTGGCAATGGCCTCAAAATCAAAACCATTGTGGTAAAGAAATTTAGGATCTTCTGAAGCAATGACTGCCTTTTGTAGATGCGGAGATATTTCTTCGATTGAAACCCAGTCTTTATTTATAGGAACCCATTTTCCGTTTAAACCGTATTCAATTGTTCTGAGAACTATCAGTGGGGTGGCGTATATTGGAACCCAACGGAAGAGGCTGACTGTCAGGATACTCCCGGCAAAGAACGCAAAAATGGACCAGAGAAGGATCTTTTTGATCCTTCCGAACATTGGTTTTGCCTTTGCGTAGCCTCGTCTTATGTAGCCCATAGTAATAATTCATTTGTACTTAAATATTTTGAGATCATTTCATAGATAATAAGTATGTGCTCTGTCTCTAATTATATTTCATGAGTAGTAAATTCTACTGGTCCCGTAAATTTTTGCCCAGTTGACGTGAAGTTTTTACAACGAAGCTCCCCTTGGACAGCTAAGTGCTCATATTTGTTAGTAAATAGTGCCATACATGCCAATGGTATGAGTTGGATACCATGATATTTTTACAGGTTATGAGAGCGGGAGAATGACTTTTTAAACTTAATACTCTAGAACCAACTTATTATCGCTTAAATAGGTGTGTGCATGATCATTGAAACGAAAAAATTTCAGGAAAAATCCCTTTATTTCACTTCCTTGGGGTGTTCCAAAAACTTAGTTGATTCTCAGGTGATGTTAGGTCATCTGAAATTGGATGGTTTTACCATTGCTCAACAGCCCGAAGATGCTGAAGTGATCATCGTCAACACCTGCTCTTTTGTTGAGGCGGCCAAGGTTGAGTCGATAGAAACTGTTTTAGAGTTAGCTTCCTATAAAGTGGATGGAAAATGCCAGGCGCTCGTCATGTCAGGTTGTATGGCACAAAGATATGC
>CAXNNO010000332.1:0-3352 GCA_964203555.1 Bacteriovoracales bacterium | reverse complement strand
ACCTGTTTACGCAATTCCGGTAATGCAACTGACGGATGATAAATATCTTCTCCAAGAACCTGTATGCTTCCTTCGTGAGAGACTTCATTCCCTCTTTCATTAACTCGATTGAGACACTTTAAAAAAGTACTTTTACCACACCCTGAGGGGCCGATAAGGGCAGTTATTTTAAACGCCTGAATATTTAAAGTGAGATCTTTCAGTGCCTGAAAATGGCCATACCAAAAGCTAAATTCATTAACATTAACGACATGGTTTCTATTCATAAATTATCCGAAAACGCCTTCAATATAATCTTTGGTTCTAGCATCCCGAACTTGACCGTTAAAAAGTAATTTATTTTCATCGAGATCAATGATCTCCCCATGAAGCATCATCGCAGTTCTGTCGGCAAGTCTTTTTGCTTGGTTAATAACATTCGTGACCATAATGATTGTGATGTCTTTTTTTAGTTCATGCAAAACAGCTTCAATCTTCATGGTTGTTACAGGATCGATGGCAATGGAAAATTCATCCAGGCACAGCACCTCTGGATGGTGAGAGAGGGCACGGGCAATTGTTAATCGCTGCTGTTGTCCTCCTGAAAGTTTTGTCGCAAGGGTATGAAGTCTGTCCTTAACCTCGTCCCACAACGCTGCCTTCTTGAGGCAGTCTTCCATTATTGAATCAAGCTCTTTAGGGTCTCTGCAGCCGGCCATCCTTGGAGCGTATGTGACGTTCTCTTTAATGGTCATGGGCAAACCAACCGGCAGGGGGGAAACCATGCCAATACGTCTTCTTAAAAAAGTGGAGTCAGCATCATCATAAATACTCTGATCATCAAGAAGAATCTCACCAGAAATCTTGGCAGACTGATTAAAATCCGTCATTCGGTTAATTGATTTTAAAAGTGAGCTTTTCCCTGAATTTGCTGGACCAATGATGGCAAGAACTTCATTCTCGTAGATATCAAGATTTAGGTTCTTGATGACGTCCTTACTGCCATAATTGACTGTCAGGTTTTTAATCTGAAGTTTCTTTTTCATCATTTTTACCACTTTCTTTTGGTTCTGAAATAACTTCTCAGACCAACAGCGATTGAGTTTACGGAAAGTATCATCATGATCAGGACTAGCGCCGTGGCGTAGGGATATGCATCCGGAACACCAACCACCTGAGTGGATATTGTGAATAAATGCATCGACAGGGCCATGCATTGGTCAAAAACGGATGTTGGCAAAAAAGGCAGATAAAAAGCGACTCCTGTAAATAGAATGGCAGCAGTCTCTCCGGCAGATCTTCCAACCGAAAATACAACACCAGTCAAAATCCCTGGCAAGGAATTTGGGAGAACAATGTATCTGATAGTTTGAAGTTTACTCGCCCCCACGTTCCAGGATGCCTCTCTAAAAGAATGTGGAACTGCTTTTAAAGACTCAAGAGTCGAAGTTATGATGACAGGAAGGTTCATCACGGCAAGTGTAAATGAAGCGGCAAGAATACTTGTCCCCATCTTCATGAAAAGAACGAAGGCACCAAGCCCAAAAAGAGCGTGTACAATACTTGGCACTCCCGCAAGATTGAGAATGGCCAAACGAATAATTCGAGTGAGCTTATTGTCCGTTGCATATTCGGATAAATAAATCGCCGCCAGAACTCCCAAAGGACAGGAAACCAGAACACTGATCATCACGAGCCAGAAAGTTCCAACAATTGCCGGAAAGATTCCTCCCGCTGTCATTCCATCAACTGGATCCATCAAGAGAAAATCCCACGAAAGAGCAGGAGCACCTTTGATGAAAAGCCAGAAAATAATAATAAGAGCGGGTAAAAATAAGAAAAAAGTAATGGTGCTTAAGACATTTTTAAACTTCTTTTCACGGATTTCCTTATTTATAAGATGAATGCTTGGCTTAAACATGCTTATTTCCTTCTGCCCCGTATGAGATAATCGGCAGATATATTAACTATAAAAGAAAGGAGAAATAGAACGAGTCCGATGGCGAAGAGCGCTTGATAATGTTCTCCTCCCTTCGGTGATTCTCCAAGTTCAGCGGCGATCGTGGCAGTTAATGTTCTGCCAGGCTCAAAGATACTTTCTGGGATCTGGATAGAATGTCCGGTTGCCATTAATACTGCCATTGTCTCACCCAACGCACGACCCACTCCCAGTAATGCAGCTGCCATAAGTCCGTTTTTTGCGGCCGGAAGAAGAACTCTTGTCGCAATTTCCCACTTGGTTGCTCCCATCGCCTCAGCAGCTTCCCGGAATGTCTCCGGTACTGCACGTAATGCATCCTCTCCAACTGAAACGATCAGAGGAAGAGACATGAGGGCCAGTATGATAGAAGCGTTGAGGATGTTTAGTCCAATCGGAACATTAAAGAGATTGATGATTGACGGGTTAATCATCATGATCGCGATAAAGCCCCAAACAACTGAAGGAATTGCTGCTAGAAATTCAATCAAAATTTTATAAATTTCCCGAACACTCGGGGAGCAGAATTCTGAGATATAAAAAGCACACGCCAGACCCAAAGGGACTGCAATAAGCATTGAGAGAATAGTAACCATTAAAGTTCCAACCAGAAGGGCAAGTATCCCATATCTTACTTTAACAACCGATGCCGGATACCATTCTTCAGAAAAAAAGAATTCTTTAAAATCAAATGCGCTTAAAAGAAATGGGTAGGATTCTTTAAGAATAAAAAAGAAAATGGCAGCAATAAGAAGAATTGAGCTGAATCCTCCAAACTTGATAACGGCCTCAATAATTCTTTCACTCGCTGGTTTTCGGCTTTTCTTATGACGCCATTCCATCGGTAATGTTGTCGCTTCACTAATCTTTACTTCCATATCTACCTTTGAGAGACAGGGACATAGCCCGCTTTAATAGTTATTTCATGGGCCTTTGTGGACTGTGTCCAGTTCAGGTAGTTTTCAACTTCAGGAGACGGTTTACCGTTGGTATACATGTAGAGTTCTCTTGAAATGGGGTAAGACTTGTCCATCGCCGTTTTTAAATTGGGAGTAATGCAGGTGGAATTATTTGTCTTTTTTATACACAGAGATTTCACGTTAGGATTTAAATAACCCATTCCTGAGTAACCGATTGAGCATGGCGTTTTTTCAACCAGATCGATTGATTCTCTGGAACCATTCAAATCCATTGAGCCCAATTTAAGATCTCTTTTCTTTCCAAGAATCGCTTCTCTGAAATACTGGTAAGTACCGGAGTTCGATTGACGTGAAACTCGAATGATTTTGTTATCTTTACAACCTGGAACAATCGTCCCTCTCACCTCGTGCCAAAAAGAGCAATGTCCACCCTCTCCATAAATGCAAGCGACCTCTTCAATCGTGAGTCCATCCA
>CAXNNO010000331.1:0-3363 GCA_964203555.1 Bacteriovoracales bacterium | reverse complement strand
AACTTGATCCTCTGCCAATCCATTGGTTCAACGTTTTCAATTAAAAATTGAATATCGGCCTTATCCTGAAATTCTCTCGAAGGATCATTCACATAGGCCTGAATTTTAAGTCCTATGAGATCCTCACTTTTAACGAAGTGAATTCCTTCAGGGCCATTGGGATTTGATTCGGTTAAGATTTTTTGTGAAATTGGACGCCTAGCGAGTAAAAAATTTACATATCCCAGTCCTGAAAATTGAAGCACTTCTTCGGACTCATAAGCTAGATTGAAACCATTATTTATGAAAAGAGCTTTTACTTTATCCATGTGTTCTTCTCGAATAAGTAAATCTAAATCGACTGTCGCGCGAGTAGAACCATAGCAGGCCAGAGCAAGGCCCCCAATGAGAGCATGGGGGATTTGCTGTTGGTCCAGAAGTGAATGGGCAAGCTTCAACGTAGCTCTTAGGTTCATCATAAGATTAGTTTATCCTATTCATAAGAAATGTCATGAATAACAATCTGATGCCTCTATTTTATTCTCAAAAGTAAGTTGTGAATATTGATGTGGATTTTCGAAATGGATCTCAGGACAGGTGTGCGCTAGCTCGTAACTTATCTCAGGATTTCAACAATAACTTATCGCAAATGAATTGATTCATTGAAGTGAACCTCGCCGTGAAGCTTTAATTTACTAAGCGATAGGCCTGCCTTCCGGGCATTTCTCTTTTGACTTGGATGATGAAACTTTTTTTATCACCCAGTTGGTATAAATCTGGATTGCATTCTAAAAAAAGCTCATTCATTTTAGTCGTTCCCCAAGGTGCATTCTGATTTTGTACTTTTGCATCATCAGAAATAAGAATTCCAGATGGAGCACATTTACACCTGGCGTTCTCAGGGCATTTGCAACGTCTTGAAATTGTTATCACATGTGCTTCTAATTCATATATACCATTCGCTCTACTTCTTAGATCACGTATTGATTTCGCTAGAATCGAATGAGAAAAATCCATAGATTTGGCGTTAAAAATTGTAGAGAGAGTGAAAAAGATAAGTAGGAAGATTTTTTTATTCATAAAGAATCATACTTTGAAAAAAAATTGAAACAATCAAAAAATGTCTGAATTGCTTTTCTTGGACGGCATGTCTTTGTTTTCAGGACCTAAATCGATGATCAGTGGTTAAGTTTTTAAACATTTTGCAATGGCATGAAAAACAGTTGGTGAAAATAACAGGCCAATGTGGCCTAAATCAGAAACATGAACTGTGTCTTGGTTCGCTGCAAATATTCGGGGTAAAACAACGTTATCCGATCCAGCAACGATAGAAGTGAAACGTACTTTTGAAGCTTGTTTTTCTGAGCGTTCAATTCTTTGTAGAAGTTCTGAATTAGGCCGGAGTTCATTACCTACTCGCGAAGTAATCCAATAGGCATTATAGGTCCCCTTATGAGGCGTGGCCAGGGTAATACAACGTTCGACTCGCCGGGCCCCCCCGAGATCTTGAAGATAGACTCTTGCTACCAATCCACCAACAGAATGGCAAACGAGGTCAATCGTTCCACCTCGTACGTGCCGACGCAGAAACTCTTTGAGTTCACGGGCACTTTTTTCAATTCCATTGGCCGAGGGGTAGTTAAATGCCAGCACTTGATCGGTGATGCTTTTGGCACGAAGATATCCTATCAAGGGAAGGAAGTTGGAACTGTTACCCATGTATCCATGGATTAGCACAATCGTTTTTTGTGAAGGTAGTCTTGGTGTCCGTTTAGTTGAGCGCCTTAGACCGAATGGAAATAGTAATCCAGCCGCGGTCATTGCAAGTGCTTCTCGGCCAACAAGTTGCCAAGTAGAAAGCTCAGATGATGGATAGTCTTTAATCATTGACCTATCTGGCGCTTAAAAGAAGTGATTAACAAGAAAAAAAAGACTTACCTTTTAAGTGTTTCGATAGATATGTAGGGTGGCATTTTGATGTGTCACCCTTCGTTTTGTATTCTTTTGGTCATGAACACGGGGATTGCAAACTTTCCTAGTTATTTGCAATCATGAAATTCTTGAATCATTTTTGCTGATGCTGTTGGCCCATTTCTGTTTACATGAAATCTAAGCTTTTCCCAATAAGAGTTCGTTGGCCATATTTTTCCACTACCCTTGTAGACACCATCTTTTCCGCGCATCAGCTCCGCCATAATATCGACGCCACATCTAAGGTTATTCTCGGGAGGTAAAATGTCGGTAGCTTTACAATTCTTACCCCGCCATGCCCTTTTGCTAGCGGATTCCTCCATCTGCAAAAGTCCGACGACTGGCCCACCAGTTCCTTTTGGATTTCTTTCATTAGGTCGACACTTTGATTCATCCCAAGCAATCGCCGCAAATGTCCAAACCCAAAAACGCAACCTTGTCTCATAATTTAATTGTTTCCATTTTGGGCAGGCAAAAGGATCTTCATCCATTCCTGGTATACTGTCGGCCACCATGTGAGATTGTGGCCCTAATTCCTTGATGGCATTAAAGACTATTTTTCCGTGATCCCCATATTCTCCATTTTTTTGGATAAACTTTGTGCAGTTAGCACCTTTCTCAAAAAAACTTGAAGTAAGGCCTGATGTTTGATGACTACTATTTCCTTCAGCACATTGTAATTTAGAGAAGGGTCCATTTTTTTCAATTTGCTCAACGGTTTCAATCAATTTAGAAATATCATTTTTAATTTCTTCACAAGCAGCGTTGGAAGAGGCTGTAATGAAGAAGAAAAGAAAGAAGTGTTTCATAATATGACTCTATTTTTTATTATAAATACATTGATAAGGATCATCCTTGCCTCCACTGATCTTTGAGAGGTAACTGTAAATAAGTTTCTTACTTTTAAGAGTTAATGATTCCTTGATCGTTCGGGGCATTTCATTTTTCGGACAACGAGAGATTTCAGTTGTTCTTTCAACTCCTGCATTGGTTATGTTTGTTTTAAAACTATAAGCACACTTACCTTTGCTTGATTCCTCATGCACGGATTTCTTTTTCAGATGAGAAATTGACAAGGTAGGTGATACGACTAAAACAAAGTCCTCATCAACTGCAATCAAGCTCAAAAAAATATCTTGATCACATCTCTTATCTGACTTAACTTCAAGTTCATAGGCACCTAACTCAAAAGGCAGTTGTGGTGACTGTGCCCTTGAAATTTGAGAAGACAATATAGCAAGGATGATGGCACTAACCTTAAGCAGCTTCACGGTAATTCTCCTTCTGACTGTCGATTTCCACTTCAATGAATCAATATGCTCAACTCTAACTTAAAGAATTGGCCTTGAAAGGTCATGAAGTGAAGCTACGCTTTAAAATTCGATACTTGTGGGCCTGTCTTCAAGACTAAAT
>CAXNNO010000330.1:0-3377 GCA_964203555.1 Bacteriovoracales bacterium | reverse complement strand
CAATCAATTTCAGAAATCAGGCGCATACTGGAAATAATGTTACCAATGGTCACTTGGGCCGTGGCCTGACGGTAATGCTCTAATTGCACCAGCTCATTTGTTGAAGAATTATTTTCGTGCAGAAGATCTTCTAGCCAATCAAAGGCTTTAGCGATGGAGGGATCTTGCTCTCTTAGCCTCTGAATCAATTGAACAATATAGGGGCGGCTAAATTTTTGGGCCTTGGTTAATCCGTCTGCCAAAATATGAATGAGCTCTTCGGGGTTAGAATTTTCTTGAGTGGCCTTCTTTAAAAGATAATCTGCTAATTTATCCGCTTCATCTCTTTTGTGACTGGCAAGAATAATTCTTTGGGCAAGCGGTTCAATTCTTTGGATCAGTGAAATACGAATGGTAATTGCCACGGCCCAGAGTTCACCAATAGAGAGAGGAGTTTCCAGCTGATAAGAATTTACAAATTTAATGAGGGAATTAAGATTGATCTTGGCATCAGTTCTGAGCACATATTCAAAAGCGAGGGCATAAACCCTTGGATAGCCTTTGTATTCACCATCACTAATCTTAGGAAGTTCCTTATAGAAGCCTTTGGGTAAATCTCTTTTGATATTTCTGAGCTGCTCTTCAATAATATGAAAGTTATCCAAGAACCATTCAGAGGCCGGAGTGAGATTTTGGGAGCGGATATCTTGTGTGAGATGAAGGTATCCTTTTAGCAATTGTTCAGAAGAGGTTTTAATCTCTGCCAGAAGATTTCGTGATTCTAGGGATTGGAGAGTCTTCAGAGATTTTGCTAAATCCTGGGCCAGAATCTCAAGCCTATCTATTCCCAATACTTCTTTGGCAAAAGGATCGTTGTCTAAAAAATCAATAGGAATATTATTTGAATTCACCAAAGACCTACGTTTCAAAAAGTTGCATGGCTTCAAGGGCATTAAACTAATACACTTTTTTGACACCTAAGGCTTTAATTTGAACTTAATTTTAGCTTAATGACGCAGATTGCATGAACGTTTTAGAGGCGAGATGAAGCGTAAAAAAGGTAAATATCAAGACGGCGGTTCGAAGTATGGATGTCAATATGTTCCATATTCTCGAAGCTTTTTTCTATTTTGATGTCACCATGACTTTTTTGTGAGCTGAATGCTGAAGAAACAAGGTCGCGGATAACATCGACATCATTGCGGCCAGGCAGATTATCAGTTCCATTGAAATTCTCCTTTAACATAATCGCCTCCCTGCCTTCGTTTATGAGTCTCCGTCCTGGAAGCTCTCTTAGCTCTATATTAGCAGGATGCGTGCCAATATCTTTCACATAACTTTAGGTACTTGGACCATCCCTTACAGGCACCAGGAGCAGAGTGGCACTCTCTTTAGAATGTATTTGGGTCCATTATGGCAAGTGCGGCGGTAAACTGGCCCTAAGAGAACTCTTGGGTGATATGGACATGAGGAGATTTTATGGATGATTTACAAAATCAAAACACAGCCCCTTATAAAAAAGACTTTGCTGAATACGGGGATCTTTTTGGCAGATATGCCCGCGATTTTTTCTCACCTTATTTTGAAGATGAAGCCGAAGTTATTTCTGATTCAGTAAAGGTGAGAGACACCCATATTGGTTATGCTATTTCGGCAGATATTCCAAAGATTAATTCCCACCTGTTTAATCTCTCAGTAGAAGATAATTCTCTGATCATTGAAGCTCAGGATTCTAAATCAAACTATTATCAAAAGATAACTTTTGCTGATCCAGTGGATGAGCAATTTGAATCTCAATTCAGTGAAGGGAATTTAAAAGTGATACTGACTAAAGCCGAGCGACATTAGTCGCATTTTGCATTTAAGAATTGGGCCTTGTAATTAATTTGTGACTGAATACCTTTTGAGTCGGTGGTTTTTGTCCATCCACTCATATGGGTATCATCAATCACCATCCATTCTGTCTGGCCAGAAGATCCATTTTTACAACGAAACTTCATCGTCATCAATTTTGGAGTCACCACATGATCATAAACTCTACATTTTTCTTTTTCTTGAGTCTCTTTGATCCCAAGACCTGAGTTCAGCATCTCTGCTGTATAACAAATATTCATACCATCTTTATCAAAGGCCACTTTAGGAGCATTTTTATCCTGAGGCGGCTTATTCTGATTCATGCGCTTACTCATGTTGGCCATCATGGTTTCCATTTCTTTTCTCTGCTGAGGAGTCATGTTCTTCATGGCCTCTTTGAGCTTTTCCATAGGATCTTTTTCACCATTCATGAGTGCATTGATCCGCCACTTACCAGGCTTCATAAGTAAAGGTGTTGCCAGGGCAGAATGAGTGAAGGAAAAAATAACGAACAAGAGAAGTGATGTTTTCATAATGAAAGTTTAAGGGAGTTTTGAGAAAGAGTCTATGAAACTAATTTTTGCAAAGTGGTAAATCTATCAAGTCATCTAGGAGCATAACTCGGGCACTTGCTTGGCCTTCTTTAGATTGACCTACAAGAATTCATTCCTGCAATGAACCATCATTTAAACGGGCCACAACAGCTGATTGGCAGATTGAAACGAGGCACTCTACTTCATGAGGGTTGATTGTTTCAACAGATGTTGCTCGTACATTAAATGCAACAACGACTAAAAAAGAAAAGTTTTCATGACAGTACCCTTAAAAATTTGTTTATGACTGATTTAACCATGGGGGATGCGTGGGAGGCAGACGTAAAAATTTCTGAAACTATCTTATAGCTAGACAATAGGCTTGTAGCTAACTTCGTGAACATAATTATAAAACCAGCCAGACATGGCATATTTGGGGTGATGACCCTTCACAGGAAGCACACAATGTTCATAGTCTTCATCCACAACAAAAATAATGGCGTCACCGGGACCAGTGTTGTGTAGAGTGAATTCTTCGCCGGTACTCTTTTTTCTGATCTTGAGTTCGCCCCCTTCAAAATGAGTGGGTGTCACATTAACTGAAATGGAATGAATTCGTCCTAGGCTATTATCCTGGTGCCAGGCAAAGGAGTCGCGGGTGTTATTGATCATGCGGTAGAATCTTCCATCAAATTGAACCACCGAAGGATCCCCGGTGATCTGGCGAATAAATGACAGGAAAGCTGGATCATTTAATTCTTCCATGATGTGACGGAAAAACTGAGGACGGGAGAGTTGCATATAAAAGCCCACGTCACTAGAGAATTCAAAGTCTCCGAGACAAAAGGGCATGCTTTCAAGTTGTTTGGTAATGACTTCTAAAAGACGGGCAGAAAAAAAGTTTTTGATAAGAATAAATTTCTTTTCGTAATCGTATTGAGCTGTAGGATCATATTGAATGAGTGACATGTTTTTATCCAAGGCAAAGTCATAGGGAGAGCAGAAAACTCC
>CAXNNO010000329.1:0-3377 GCA_964203555.1 Bacteriovoracales bacterium | reverse complement strand
TGACTTCGCTTCAAAAAGAATCATAAAGAACTTCAGAATCGATTTTCAAGACACGACAAACTCTTCTTCCATCTGCAATAAGCAAACCAAAGTCAGGAACACTACCGGGGATTATGTGATTGATCCAACAACTCCGGTAACTTCATCCATCCACTATGACTCATCCCAGATATGCCTTCTATGTGCGAACATGATTATTGCCTCCAGAGTAAGGATTTTCAAAGTGGAACCTTCCTCCATGAATGAGATTCCTGGAAATTTAATAAACACCACAAATCTCAACCTTCAGGTTGATCCCAATTACTCTGCAACGGCCAGTGCGGGAACATGCACCAACACAGAATGTCGCTCAAGAGGGTTTGATTGTTGTCTTGAAAACCAGTGCGTTCGAGATGGAACTCAAAAACCAGCGGCCTCATCAACTTATTCATCCCTCTTTGCAACTGCGGAAAAAGAAAGACTTCAAAATCCCCTTGCCTACTTAAACTATCCTCAGATCTATTATATCTGTGGGTCATCAATTCCGACTTCGGGTGCGGGTGCGGCTTCAGAGGGAAGCTCAACTTCAGCTCAGGATGCCATGTTCTCACAACTAAAAAAAGATCTGTCGTGCATCGAGCATTTAAAATCTCAATCAACAGCAACTCCCTTTCATAATGAGGTTTTAAATAAAACATATATTGCCTCAACTGACTGTTTAACCGCCTCAGGCGATGTGTCTGAAACTTTTTATTATAAAAATGTTTTAAAGCGCCTTTATTCGACCTGCGGTTGCAGCAGAACTGATCTGAGCGATATGATCATAAGTTGCCCGGCCTACGATTATGTCGTTTCTCTTAAAGATACTTCCGGCCAGCCGGCAAGAATTGATTGCTATACTCCTCCTCAAGTTCCGTCGGTTCCATTGCAACAAACAATTTCCGTTTCCAGTCGGTCGGCACCTCATCGTTTTTTTGATCAGGACGGAATTGAAAAAAGTCCATCCGAGGCCACGCAGCAGGAGGGAGATTTATTTGAATATCTTGATGAGGGAAAGGTTCTACCGATTCAGAAAAATTTTAGTATGAATGCCATTTTAGGACAAATGAGTGTCACGCTTGATAAGGCCCTTCCAGCAAAAACAGTTCCGTTAGAGCTTGACCAGGTTTACCTCATTTCCACCACATCTGGTTATTACACTCCATGTCCCACATGCTCCAGGGATTCATGGCTCGGCTCCTTTACGGCATTTCCTTCTTCGGCCAATGGTGCGGGCCTTCAGGCGGTCGGACACACAACTCAAAGAGATGAGTTATCGACCAATACGTCTTCAGGAAATTATGAAGATACGATCTTCGGAAGGGCCTGTTGGTTACCCCCGACGATGATACCTTTTTCTCACTCAAGTCAAACAACTGCAAAGGATCAAAGACAAAACAGACTTCAAACTCAGTCGGCACTTTTTGTAAACGGATATCAGCGGGATTGGTTTGGGTTCAATAAAAATGCTCTTATTGGATCATTTGATGGCATCTCATGGTTTGCTATCGGTAAGGGAAGAATCGTTCGTTCAACTTCAAAAAAATTATTTCTGGCGATCAACGCTCCCTTTGCCGATCTGGCCGTTCCCACCATGCATGTTGTGCGAGTTGCTGCCTATGATGGCATAACCCAGGCCGCCCAAGTCGATTATGATCCGAGTTATCATCAGTTTCATCCCTATCAGAACGAGGCAGGAAACTGCCAAAAATATCACATGTGTAGTACCGATTCAGAATGCATCACTCAGCTTGGATGGGAATATGTTTGTGCCGACGTCAAAGATCTTGTAACCAGCTGGCCTGAGTTTGATGTTAATGGAAATGAATTGGCTTCCTCGGCTATTTCATTATCTCTTTCTCAAATTCTTCAACAAAAGCGCTTCCCCACTGCTTCCACGAAGCGGTGCATGTACCGAGGGGCCGGCTCCATTTGTCATACCAATGTTTCTTCCTTACTTTCAACTGATCTGAATAAGACGAAGATGTTGACCTGTGCTCCAAACTTTTATTGCGCCAGTACCGGATCCTCGACTGTTTACAATAATAAAATTGCCCGATATGCCGCCCCTCTCGAGGAAATTCCGGTTTCTAGGAATCATTTCATCGGAAAAGACGCCAATATTCTGGGGAGACCACATGATTATTTCGGAACCGGAAGTCTTACTCCCTCGGTAAAAAATACTATCAGTAATAGTCTCTCTTTGTTTGATTCTTCACTGTCAACGAACTCAGGCCTTTGTCGGCCAGGAAAGGCTCTCCCCACGGCCAGTGTTTCGCTGGATCCTTTCGGCCAACATAAGTCGGCCGACTCGCTCAAAAGAAGTGACTATATTAGTCAGATTGGAAGCTGTAATTCGACGTTATTTAATTCTAATAGGCATATTTCATGTCCAGTTTTAGGCAGTGACGGGAATTATGAAATATTCTCCTCACCCACTCTATTTTCAGGATTTAATTTGAGGGCCTCTTGGCAAAATGCTTGTGGATTGGAAACTCTTCTCTCCACCGCGAATCTCAATTCAAGTGCAGACACACTTCAGATGTCATCTCCGTTTAGATCCATTGAAGCGAGGCCCTTGAATTCTCAGACCATCGTAGATCCGACTTTCGCCCGAGATGCATGCTTCAGACGGGCCGGAGCCGTTTGTCACACAGATCTGGATTGCACACCCAACAAAATGCATGCCAATCAGGCAGATCTATTTACAACTAGCTTTTTTGGAAATGAGGCAGAGAAAAACTACTGGAGCGAATATCTTATTTGCGGCCAAACAACACCCATTCCTCTGCCATCATCCCCTGATGCGTTTAAAAATTATGACATGACAAAAAATCGATGTTGTCGAGAAATTGGAAAAGACCTCACAACCTACACGGCAGATCTCGCAGTGGATACGTTTGTTTCTTTAACCAAACCATATCAAGCGATCTCAGCAGGTCTCAAAATGTCACTTCACCCGGGAACTGCTCCCAATGATCCTAAACGATATTCACGCTTGGCGACTGTTGAAAATACCGGTTCATCAATAAGGCCCGCCCTGACAGCAAATATTGATCGGGTTGGGAATGGTTTATCTCAGTCCAAGAATGTTTCTACCAAAAATCAGTGGCGGACACTAAAAGAAGCAAACTCCGAAAGCTGCTGCGGAGGCGGATGGATCAGAAAGTTTTCTGATGGCTCCAATGACTGGACGAAACGGGATCGACTTGTTCTGGATGTTAATAATTTTAAATGCATCAATTCAAGAACCCCACTGATTACAAATCCTGAGGACTTACTTTCTGAGTATGCGGCTGCTGGACTTACAGGGGCAGTCACGAGTCTTGTATCTCAGGATTATGGTGATTTCTGTAAAG
>CAXNNO010000328.1:0-3382 GCA_964203555.1 Bacteriovoracales bacterium | reverse complement strand
TCCACTGCAATTGAAAGGTCTGCATCGGCAAGAACGATATTTGCCGATTTACCACCTAACTCTAATGATAAGTTTTGAAGATTCTGGCCCGCGGACTGCATAATTTTTTTTCCAACACCAGTGGAACCAGTGAAGGCAACTTTTCTTACCTTGGGATTTTTAAGAAGATATTCACCTTCTTTTGCTCCGCCAGTGATAATATTGACGACTCCTTTTGGAAGACCCACTTCTTGCAAGATCTCAGCAAGAATTGACGCTGTCACAGGAGTTTCTTGAGCAGATTTGAGAACAGTGGTGCACCCAGAAGCAATGACAGGGCCGATTTTCCAGGCCGCCATTACGAGAGGAAAATTCCAGGGAATTATTTGAGCGCACACTCCAACTGGTTCAAACACTTTATAGTTCTGTGAAAATCCTTCTCTCGATGCCTTATCATCTTTAATTTCAAATTGAAATTTTCTTAATTGACCTGCAAGCACTTTGAAATAAGAAGCTGCATTGTGGATATCAGCTTTAGCTTTTCTCACACAAGAACCGGAATCTGCAATTTCAAGTTCAGTAAGTTCATTGCGTCTTTCTTTTATCTTCTCAGAAATGGCTTCCAGTATTTCTGCACGCTTTATTTGATCCATTTCCCGCCATTCTTTTGAATTGAAGGCTTCGTCTGCTGCATCGACTGCCTGATCGATGTCCTTTTCTGAAGGTAGGTAAACTTTTGCGACATGTTCACCGTTGGCAGGATTTTCTGAAGTGAAATTATTTTCAGAAGTCCTGAATTCTCCGTTGATAAATAATTTAATCTCTCTCATTGCCACTCCTTAAATATTGGTTAGCTTCATAGTAATAATTGAGTTCGGTTGACCCTCTTCACCTTTCAGGAAGAAATTCACAATTTTATCCGTTTCAAAATCTTCGCTACCTTTTGATACCAAAATCAAAAGAGTTCCCTTCTTCTCATGGAGAAGATAGCTAAGAGTATTAATCCCTTTTGTTGGTTTCTTGATAGAAAGCTTTAAAATGAAATTTCCTGCAGGCAAAATATAATCCTGATTATGCTCAAGCTTATTGTGAATTTTCCATGTTTCGCCATCGATGGAAAATGAACCAGACAGACTCCAGCACCCGAAGGCTGTACTGCTCAACGTAATCAAAAATAGGATCAAAAAACTTTTCAACATCTTTCCACCGATAAAGCAATACCTTGTCCGACTCCGATGCACATGGCGGCCAGACCATTTTTGAGTGAAGGATCGCTTTTCATTTGGTGAAGTAAGGTTGTTAAAATTCTTGTTCCGGACGCACCGAGTGGATGACCGATAGCGATGGATCCGCCATTCCTATTAATTTTTTTTGGATCTAATTCAAGCTCTTTGATGCATCCTAATGCTTGGGCCGCAAAGGCTTCGTTTAATTCAATGATGTCAAAATCAGAAACTTTAAAATCAAAACGTTCGCAAAGCTTGTTGACTGCTCCTACTGGACCAAGACCCATGATACTGGGATGCAGGCCATGAACGGCCCCACCAGAGATTCTGGCGATCGGGGCCAGGTGATGCCTTTTAACAAATTCCTCAGAACATATAACGACCATGCTTGCCCCATCGTTAATTGAGGAGCTATTTCCAGCTGTTACTGAACCATCTTTTCGAAAGGCAGCTTTTAATCTGGAAAGTTTTTCAAGCGAAGTGTCAGATCTGGGACCCTCATCAGTGTCCACGACGAATGATCCCTTCTTTCCTTCAACTGTCACTGGCACAATTTCATCTTTAAATTTTCCAGCTTGTTGGGCAGTGATAGCTTTTTGATGGGATGAAAGTGCAAATGCATCCTGATCTTCTCTGGATATTTGATGAAGTTTCTGAACTTCCTCAGCAGTTTCTCCCATTCCTAAGAGGGGAAAAATCTGGGCCATTTTAGAGTTCTCAAATCTCCAGCCTATGGATGTATCCCACATTTTTTGAGATCGATCATAAGCCGAAGATGATTTTGAAAGTACGTAGGGTGCCCTGGACATGCTTTCAGCACCACCGGCAATAAAACAATCGCCCAATCCGGCACAAATCCTGGCATGTGCATCGATCACTGCATCCAGCGAAGAGCCACACAGTCTGTTAATTGTGGTTCCGGGTACCTCAAACGGGAACCCCGCCAGAAGAAGCCCCATTCTGGCAAGATTTCTATTGTCTTCACCGGCCTGGTTGGCGCAGCCAATGATTGTATCGCTAATTTCTTTAAGATCATGCTTTGCTGTTGCTGCATAATGTTTGAAAAGTTCTGCTAAAAGGTCATCAACTCTAACCGATGAGAGAACTCCGCCAAAGGAGCCAACGGGAGTTCGTTTAGCATGAATAATAAAAGAGCTTTTCATAGTCATTTTTCCTTGTTTTTAACTGCTCCATGGTAGCAATAAAGAAATGAAATGAGAAAACAAAGCGAGTTTTTGATAAACGCACTTGATTTAAACGCCCAAATGGCAATAATTCTCATCAGTTTGGATCAATCAATAAGTCTTCTCGCATGCATCTATTGAATAATCCACAGGGCCCCATTTTCCTGTAAATTCACCTTGGCGATAATCTCAATTTGGCATACAACCTTTCAACTCAAATTCCCACCAGACGAAGGATGATTTTTTATGATGAGGATTGCATTTCTTACGGCCATTTCTTTACTAAGCAGTGCTTATGCCTACGAAGCAAAGATCACTAAAGGTGAGATGGCGGCAGATCTCAATTCTTTCCTCGAAAAAGCGAGAATCGAAACCGGTGTGGCCTTTGAGAAGGACGATTTTCAGCTGATCGAAAATAGAGACCTTGCGACTAGTCGATTTACAATGTACGTCCAGACCAATTCAATGATTCCGATAGCAAAAACAGCAGTTAGAATTTGGAGCGACTTAAAAACCAATGACCTCATTCTTGCCGAATTGCATTTGGATGAAAAATCTCAGAAGCAAGAAGAAATCCTCAAAGCGAGATTTCAGCGCGCAAGATTTTCGGCCTCAGCATTAAAATCTAATAAACTTTCAAACGCCATCTCATCAATCGCTTCTCAACACGTTGCAACTCATGCAACGGATGCTCGTGTTATAAGCATGAAGTTTAAAGATCAGTGGGAAAACGGCGACCTGATAAGACAAGTTGAAGTGAAGGCCCGTAGAGGAGTTCACATTATTGCCGTTTCTCTCCTTCAAAATAAAATAATTCGTTCTTACTACATGGAATTCCCTCAGAGTGAAAGAATTTCACTCAAGGCGCATGTCTTCCCGATGTATGAGGAGGTCGAAGGTACAGGGGAAAGGCTTCCTTTTGAATTAAAAGAAATTCGCTATGTCGATACTCATGTCCACGATCCAGGCGAAGATCCACTAAGTGCCCTTGGT
>CAXNNO010000327.1:0-3400 GCA_964203555.1 Bacteriovoracales bacterium | reverse complement strand
TTCTAAATTTGTTTTAAATGATGAATACGTTGCACTAAGTGTGCCCTCAAATTCAGAGCGGGGCATTGATCTGGGGTATCTTATTAAAAGAGGTCTTCAGTACCAGCATAAGCTTTTAAGTCATGTGGATTACCAGCTCCCCTTTCCCGCCAGGCGTTTTTCCAGAGACGTTTTAAGACTTGATTTGTTAGAAAATGGTCGGCCTAAATTAATACTACTCCTCGTCCATATTAAATCTAAACTTGATCTTAAAAAATCTGATTTTGAAGGACGCACAAGGAGAATTCATGAAATTAAAGGCCTGATCGACATCTACAATGAGATTCAAGCACAACATCCGGAGGTGCCGGTGTTAGTCGGTGGGGACATGAATGGCCACGCAGGAGAAAATGACACCGAGGAAGAGTTTAAGCAAATCTACGAGAAAACGGACCTTAAAGACATAGCCTTTTTGGCAAAAATCCCTGATGAAGATCGCTTCAGTTACATTTATTTTAATCGTGGGGGCAATCGATTTGTGCAACAAATCGATTACCTCTTTATTTCAGAAAAATTCAAGGACTTCATAGAACCTGAAGAATGCGGCTTCCCACGTTACAAAAACCTAACGGGTTCCCCCCTACCTATTCCAAAGAGAATGGAGCAAAAAAACATCCTCCCTTCTGACCATTACCCCTTTCTGGCAACCTTAATATTTTAAAAAATTGACCCTGCAGCAACAGAGAACTTCTGGCCTTTTTGAGGTCTTGTGATATTTTACCCCTTAGAAGATATTAATAACTACTTTAAAGAGGATTCATGGCCCACGATAAAAAATCAACAGGTGAAAACATTCGTATCGATATCACAGACGGCTTTGCTGTAGAGCGTGCCCTGAAAAAATTCAAGCGTCTTTGTGACGCCTATGGAATCGTAAAAGAATACCGTGCACGTGAATATTATCAGAAGCCCTCGATAAAAAAAGTTGAAAAAATGGAAGAGGCCGAAAAACGCAGAAAAAAAACCAGCTCTAAAATGAGAGGCGGCCCTAAGAAAATCTGATTCTGAAGCCATACAAATAATTTTAATAAATAAGGCCCTTGCTCAAACTGCAAGGGCCTTTTTATTTTCTATCTCATTTTCAAGACAGCTCTCTTTTTATTGAGCTCATAGATCATCTGATCAAGTTTTGATTTTTGAACCTTTGAAGTTGTATGGGATCGGTAATCGAGTTTCAAAGAGTCTTGAGTTTCCAGAGAAAAAGTTGTCACGGAAGGTGAGGCCGGTGATAAAAGATTTGAAAGATTCACCACTTTCGACACGTCTGCGACAACTGCAATTCCGTTCTGACCGGCACTGAGTCCAGTGAAAATGCCAGCAGTCCCAATAACATTTCCAGAATTAACGAGGGGGAAAAAATTTAGTCCAGGCAAGCGACTTCCAATGCTGTCGAAGGCCGAAATGGGAACTGCGACCCCGATCGCCGTAACCTTTTCCGAGAGGGCCAAATAAACCTGGGCACCCTTGCCGATATTAATCGCCATGACCTGGTTATTACCAATAAGTGGAACTAAATTACCATTCGGAAGACCTGCACGAGTCGTTTCGACATCGGCGAGTTCAGAGACATTAAGAGAAACCTTGAGTTGATTCACACCACCCAGACCACTGATTAATTCCAGCTGCCCTATAGGTGTCTGCCATTTGGGATGAAGCACCGGGATTGACAGTGAGGCAAATGTCATGGCCCCCAGATTGAGATCGGCCCCAAAGGACAACCAAAGATCCTGATTAATCGTTTGGGTTTCAACCTTCACCCCGGTCAAAACATTAGACGGGACATTTCCACAGGAAATGGCAACGACAGAAAGCATCACAAGGGTGATTGAGCGGACAAGTAAATGTTTCATGGTAGTACCTGGCGAGACTTAGTCTCTTGGACGATAAAAACCCGGCATTTCAGCAGACGTTCAACTCATAAATACGTGCAACAGCAGGATTTAAATCAAAATATTCGCTGCGTTACAGTAACAGTTTGTAAATTTTTTGCAACGAAATTGTTGAGTGGACAGCTCAGGCGTTTCTTTCATAGGATGCCAACTCTATGAAAGAGTTAAATTTTTACTTCGATTTTTTATCCCCTTTTTCTTATTTTGCGTGGTTGAAAATGCGTACCCTAGCGCAAGAACTTCAACTGAAAGTCATCTATAAACCGGTTGCACTCGGACCTCTTTTAAACCACTGGCAAATTAAGGGACCGGGTGAAGTCACGCCGAAAAGAGAATTTCTCTTAAAACAGATGCTACGTTATACGATAAGAAACGGGATTGAATTTACGACTCCCAAGACTCACCCCTTTAACTCTTTATATGCCCTGAGATTATGCCTGGCCGAGGTGGCGGGAACCCATCAGGAAAAAGTCATTGAGACTTTATGGACCGCCGGTTGGCAGGAAAGAATTGATATGGGAGAGCCAGAAGAACTTCTAAAGGCCCTTCGTGAAAACAATCTTCCAGCAGATGAACTTTACGAACGAAGCTTTTCCCGGCAAGCAAAGTCGGAACTCAAAAATAATATCCAGGAGGCCATTTCCAAAGGGGTATTTGGTGTTCCAAGTTTTGTTGTGGGAGATGAACTTTTCTGGGGGAATGATTCCATGGACGACTTAAAGAACTACCTCCTCGGGGAGGATAACCTTGATAGGACCAAATTAGAACATCTACTATCTTCAACACCAAGAGCGGCGGAGCAATCACTATGAAAATATTTTTTATAACGGCACTTATTTCACTTTCAAGCTTTGCCCTTGAAATTAAATTCATCGGTCCATGTGAAGAGCGATTCATTATGCGGGCAGAGGTGAAAGAAAATTATTCGAATGTAGGCGAACTCACCATTGCTACTCTCACGAAATTCGGAATTCCTTTTAAAGGGTCACCAGAAGGTCTGTCTTCGGCGTTTAACACACCGACAGGAGATGACTCCCTCGAAATTCTTTCTGATGATGAGATGCGGGCCTATGGGTGGTGCTTTTCAGTTGATGGTGTTTCGCCCGAAGTTTATCCCCACCAAATTCCGGTGACCTCTGAAACAAAGTCTATTGTTTGGCACTATGGTTTTGCACACTACTACAAAGGTGAATGGATCACCCAGTGCACTCCCGCCTACACGATAAAACCTGCTTTTATTTGCAAAAAATAAAACAGACAAGATTGCTCTGTTACAAATATCTTCTTGCGAAATCTGAAAATGGCCTATATTTTTAAGAATGACTAAAGCTAGCAAGGTAGAACTGCTCACAGAGCATCTTATTAAAATCATTTCCGAAACTAACGGAATCTCTCTTTCTGACACCCTCGAACTTTCGGTCATGGGTGAATCCAGAGCAGATAACCCACTGGTCAAAAAATCGCTTCATGAA
>CAXNNO010000326.1:0-3421 GCA_964203555.1 Bacteriovoracales bacterium | reverse complement strand
CCTCCGCCCGTAGGGATGAGATTCCCATCGGGATCAGAAGCATAGTTTGAAACATCGCCGAGATCTTCAAAAAAACGTTCTCCTGTCGTGGCCTCTTTTAAATTCATCCATAACTTATTTTTGTGGCCAGAGGAGGAAACCGTCATGATGTCAGGCCAGCCATTCTGATCAATATCACAAGTTGAAGCCCCATAGGTTGGCCGGGCGTGAGGAGGAAAAAGTTGATCCGAAGATTTTACTGATTCACCTTTTAAAGAGAATGTTACATCTTGAAACTTACCTTGATTATTCTTCAAGAGTCGATCATGGACAGGGATGTATTGGTTATTTTTATTCTCAAACCAATTGGAAATAAAAATATCGATCCACCCATCCAGGTCAAAATCAATCAGGGATATGCTGGAAGTTGGTTCAATGAGTTTGCTGAAAGCATCTATTTGTTCGGTAAAATGTATCTTACCATTTTTCATTTTCCCTAAATAAAGTTTGAGGGGTGTCTGGCCAACTTCGCTTCTTTGATTCAAAACACCTGATAATAAATCGGGTATGCTGTCTTTATTGAGATCATATAACAACATAAAACTGGCCTTAAAATCCAGGGGCAAAGGATCATGGTCCCAAACTTCAAACTTAGCTAAACTCTTATTCCAGATTAAAAATTTGGGACGTGAATAATAAGTCGGAAGAATAGCAAGATCAGTGTAGCCGTCAAAATTCAGATCGATGGCATTGAAGGCAACGGCAACCAGATTGGAAAGACCATAATCATTTGTTTTATCGATAAAACTTGCGTTTCCAGAGATGGTGGGGCCGTAATTAACCGGTTCAATTTTTTTAGAGAGTGAATCAAGTTCTTCAGAAATTTTTATCGATTCCTCATCAACATTTTTTTGAGGAATGATGGCACATGAAATAAGAATAAGAAGACCCAAGAGTATGGGTCTTCTTATGAGATTAAAAATCAATGATATCAAAACCAAAGCCATCTCTTTGACTTACAGCTTTAGAAATTTTAGGAATCAATTTGTCGTAACTTGAATTAAGGCGCTTGTAGTTTTTTGTAAAGTTTTGACGGGAGTCCTTCATGATAAGTTCTGTTAAAAGAGTGACATAATCTTTATCATTTTCTGAAACGTCAGATTTATTAAGAATTGCAGTTGTTCTTGAAAGAACACAAATCTGCACGTAGAGCTCAATTGTCATATTGGCTATTCTCATTTGGAGAAGTTCATTTCCTATGATGTTTTTACCGAACTTCATGATGGTGTTTTCTACAGCGATGGCAAAGTCTTTCAGAGCGCTGACAAAATGATGACCATGAGTTTCTAAAGAAGGATGAACTTTGGTCAGAGTTTTACTTCCAAAACGCTTACTCATTCTTTTTTTGGCAAAATCAGTCAAGATACCGACAGATTTAATAGGATCCTGAAAGGCCTTGGAAACATCCGAAATTTTCCCGAGTTCTTTGAGATCATCCGAAGGTCCCTTGATTCCCGAGAGCGCAGTAAAAATGCGAAGAATTTCATTTGTACCCTCAAAAATTAAATTGATCCGTGTATCACGCATGATTCTTTCATAGGGATACTCTTTCATGTAGGCATTTCCGGCAGCAATTTGAGTTGCCTTATCAATTGTGTCCCAAAGCTTTTCAGAACAATAAACCTTACAGATTGCAGACTCATGCGAGAATTCACTCATTCCCTGGGTGATTTTACCGGTCGTCATATAAACCATTGATTCACATGCGTAAATATTTGCCGCCATGGTGGCAAGTTTTTCCTGAATGAGTCCAAAGTTATCGATGGTATTGCCGAATTGCTTTCTCGTCTTTGCTTGTGCCGTAGCAAGTTTTAAAATACTTTTCATGCCGCCCACAGAACCAGAGCCAAGAGAGAGTCTTCCCGTATTTAAAACATTCATGGCAATTTTAAAACCCTTGCCAATTTCTCCAATGATATTCGAAGCGGGAACCTTTACATTGTCAAAGTAGACGGCACGAGTTTCCGAGGCACGAATTCCCATTTTGTCTTCTTTTTCCCCGAAAGAAATTCCTTCTCTTTCTTTTTCAACGATGAAGCAGGTGATCCTTTCAATTTTTTGCCCATTTTCCTCGTGATCCGTTTTTGCGAAGACAGAATAAAAACCTGCTAGACCGGCATTTGTTATCCATAACTTCTGACCATTAATTGTATAGGTGCCGTCATTATTTTGAACAGCCTTGGTTTTAATAGAATAGGCATCTGAACCAGAACCGGGTTCAGTCAAACAAAATGCTGCAAAAATTTCTCCTGATGCAAGTTTTGGTAACCAGGCCTTTTTTTGCTCGTCATTGCCTTCATTTAAAAGCGCTTTGAAACCAATCGATTGGTGAGCACCTAGTGTTGTGGCAATTGCACCATCAATGCCGGCAACCTGTGAAAATACCCGAGCATAAAGTGTTGTATCAAGACCAAGGCCTCCAAACTCCTCCTCCACTCCTAGTCCACAAAGACCAAGAGAGGCGAGTCCATCGAGAACTTCTTTTGGAATTTTTCCTTCTTTATCAAATTTTGCCGAATCAATATGGGCCAACCCGAACTTATCAATTGCATCTACCATCGCCTTGGCCATTTCGACCTGATTTTCATTAAAATGAGGATAAGGAAAGATATCATCTTCCAAAATCTCACCATAGAACATGTGTTTTACAATCGATGGAATTTCTTTGTTGTTTGCATTTGATGACATTGATGGCCTCTTTTAAAAAATAACTTGTTACCTGATTAAGTATAAGGGTTCAAAATAATAAAATACAGAATTTAAGATTTTTTTGAGATGCTAAAACCAAGTAAAACTATCAGGCTAAAAGAGACCAACCTTTTCGCTTAAGCTTTATTCACTACCTCAATGCTTGCACATCACATTAAATTTGATGACAATTAATTGATGATAAATAAATTCAAAGACTTCCTTAAAAAGATTTCCTCAAAACGAACTGGTGAGTTTTCTGATCAGGATGCATTTGTTGATGAATCCATATCGATTGAAGAATCAAATCATAAAAATTCAACTAAATCCCTAAAAGAAAAAATAAACCGAACCTTTTCAGGCCTTCTTTCCAAGCTCAATATTAAAGAATTGAGACTCCCCGGGGGTTCAAAAGGTAAACCAGCTGAAAGTTTTATTTCTCTTTCTCCAAATTTAAGTAAAAGCATCGAGCGCTTTCTGTCTCGTGAGGCGAGGGGAACAATTCACCAGGCATTTCTCATCTTTTTGTTGTGCTCCTTCACATATGCTCTGGGAAAGATTACGGCAATGGTCCTGAAAGGATCCCCCTCTCTTGATTCGGCCAAAGATTATACCGTGAATCTGAACCTTGAAAATGACTTCAATCCAGGGACACTTTCTCAAGTGAGGAGTATCAATATATTTAGAACAAACA
>CAXNNO010000325.1:0-3427 GCA_964203555.1 Bacteriovoracales bacterium | reverse complement strand
CGAAAAACAAAGAGATAACTTTTATCAATATTCCTCACAAGTTTTATTCCCTAGAGGAACACGCAGTTTCTTCTTGCAGGAATTTACGAAATATTCAGGAAATTATCTTATGCCTCTTTTTTATCCGGATTTTAATTTATCGAGATATGTTTACTTTAAGCGGCTTTCTTTGAATTTGTTTTATGATGAACTTAGTGGTCGATACGGAAGTTTTCACTACAGAGCGGCATCCGCCGGTTGGGAAACTGTGTTTGAATTAAATTTATTAAGACTTGTCGTGCCCATAAGTTTTGGTCTTCGCGGAAGCTATATTCTGGATGGAAAGGAGAAAGTTGATAATTACGAGATATTTCTTACAAGTGTTTTGGGAACTTTCTAGTCTCGGTTCAATTGATTCCCGGATTTATTGTCTGAAACTTATTTTCATAGAAATTTCAATTGGACAGAAGGTAGAATAAG
Organism: Bacteriovoracales bacterium; assembly: GCA_964203555.1. GTDB lineage: Bacteria > Bdellovibrionota > Bacteriovoracia > Bacteriovoracales > Bacteriovoracaceae > Peredibacter. The sequence goes on along the minus strand of CAXNNO010000325.1, from coordinate 2,968 downwards.
AGAATCCTTTGTCGACATTTCAGGGAACAAGCTTATGATTCGAATTTTGTTTTTTCTCCTCATCATTTCCTCCTGCTCACTAGGGACCCTTACCAAGGGAGGGGAGAAGTCTTATCTGTATAGTTCAAAAGAAATTTATAGCTCAGACAAGCTTAGAGTGCTTTCAGAAGATGTCATACGGACCTCTGATCGTGATCCGTCCTTTGGAAAACTTGTCGATTTATTTGGTCCTCATCAACCTTCCCTGAAGCGCGTTGGGATAGTCATATTTGAGTCAATTATTCAGCCCACGAGAGGTGGGCTTTCAGAAAAAAATTTAATCTATCTATCGGAAGGAGGTAAGCAAATCCTGACAGAGAATTTCCTTCACATATGGGAGGAGAGTTTCTCCGTCCTCTCTCCTGAGGTGGATATTTACCCCGTCACCAAAGTCAAAAATCATCCTTCATTTAGAAAATACGGAAAGATTCAAAAAAATTATGTCAATTCCTCTAGATCGACGATTGCACCGGGGGAGATCTTTTATGCAGAAAGTGGTAAAGAAACAACTTCCACAACCCTTCTGAATCCTCGAGACATGCAGGATATGTCATTTCTATTGGCACCAAGCTATGACCTCATGGGAGGGCCAAAGTGGTCTGAGCATCAAAAGCATTTTTTAAATGATGTTGCAAAAGACGCAAAGCTAGATGCTGTTATTATTGTCTATTCTGAAGCCTCGTGGACTAAGAACCACATGGATAAGCATTCGGGTGAACACCACCCGGAAGAGCTAAAGATTAAAATCAAGAGCTCTACTCTTCTTCCTTTGCAATATTATCATGATCGACTGGAGAAAATGGGCATTAAGGAAAAACCAAATGTCTCACTTTGCTACAAATCCTACGAGACAGAGATAAATATCCCGGTTCTTATTTCTGTTCCTGAAGAGTCAAAAAACTTTGATACCATTGACTATGAACTCGTGGGTCCGATGCTCAAGGGATACAAAGATTTAACTCAAATGATGATTATCAGGATGACTGATGATTTTAAAAAGACGTGGTAATGGAAACGACAAAATTTCAAAAACAGGTAAAGTTCATCCTTAGTTTCGGAAAGGCCCTTCATTCTGCCGGAGCTCCCGCTCATACGCTTGAGGCAACGATGCAGGACATGAGCCAGTTAATGGGAATTCAGGGAACCTTTATTTCTCAACCGACCGCTATTCTTTCCAGTTTTACGAAGGGTGATGAAGAAACGATTAAGATCGAGAGAGTCGAGCCCATGGGAGTTAATCTCGGTAAGCTTTCAAATATTGACAAGGTTTCCAGAGATGTAATCAGGCATCAAATTTCTTATGAAGAGGGTTATGAGAAGTTAGAAAAAATTTTAAATGCCCCTGAGCCCTTTGGTAAGTTGATCTATTTTTTTTATTTTATTTTTTCTGCCGCCGGTTTTATGATTCTTTTTGGTGGTAGCTGGTCTGATCTTGTGGCCTCAATGATTGTGGGAAGCCTTTTGGGGCTTATGTCGACCATAAAGCCCCTGGGTCTTGTCGTGCAGCTCTTTGAAGCTATTGTTGCCGTTGTGGCATCTCTGGCGACTTATCTTCTGGCAAAAATCTTTCCAGATCTTAATGTCGGGGTGATTATTATTTCAAGTCTAATTATTTTCTTACCCGGTCTCTTTATTACGATAGCGATTGCTGAAATTGCGACAAATAATCTTGTTTCAGGAACTGCCCGTTTAGTAGGCGGAGTGATGATTTTACTCAAAATTACTTTTGGAGTTTTTATAGGCCACAAAATGGCCAGCTGGTTTAGTCTGCCATCTCTCCCCGTCTCACTTGGGGACATTCCCCCCTGGCTTACTTTTGTTACTCTTCCCATCACCGCGTTTTTGTCCGTCATTAATTTCAAGGCAAATAAGGCGGACTGGAAGTGGGTCACTCTTGCAGGTGTTTTTGGTTATATTTGTGCAAAAATCGGATCGCTTTATCTTGGACCAGAACTGGGAATGTTTTTTGGTGGAACTTGCGTGGGTGCGATGAGTAATATCTTTGCCAGATTACAAGACCGGCCCTCCTCAGTTTTTCAATGGCCGGGGATTATTTTACTTGTTCCGGGATCATTTGGTTATCGGGGAATGACCTCACTTTTTGAGCGTGATGTGGTTGGTGGTCTTGATACCGCATTCACCATGATAACCCTTGCCCTGTCACTGGTTGTTGGCGTTTTTTTTGGGAATATTATTGTTAAGCCCAGGCGCTCATTGTGATGGTGATAAACCACACCAACTAAGTAAGGTGGATTTGAGATTCTTCATCCTCCTCATGGCATGCAATATGCTCATTCCCTTGTAGGGATAATTTACTAACGAGGGGGATACCATGGTTAAGAAAAATAATGATGATAAAAACAATCAGGAAAATATAACATTTTATGATCAAGTTGACGGGAATAGTAGACCTGTTGAAAAAATGAAGGGCAAAAAGATGACGGGTACTGGCCCAAAAGTTTCTCCTGAATTCATTCAAGATGATGAAACACAGGGAAGGTTTCATACTAAAAACCTCTTCAATAAGGCCGAAGCACAGGTCAGAGAAAACGAAGACGCTTCACTTCAGGATGATTCTTATTCTTTTGACGAGGATAATACGGCCAATGAGGAGTTTCATGATGTTGACGATGACTTACGTAATGATGAAATAGATTTTGATAACGATGAGGATTTTGTTCAATAAGTTGAGGGAGGCCTTTGCCCCCCTCTGATTCGAGTTAGAATTTGTAGGTCATACCGGCGTAGTAATTTCTATCCAGGGCCCAAATCACGCCATCGGTTCTGATCCGGGAGTAGTATTCCTGATCAAGAAGATTGTTTATTCCCGTAGAAAGAATCCAGTTCTGACTAAGGCCCCAGTCTGCCGTTAAATCGAATACTGTGTAAGATGGGATTTCAAAATCATTTTCATTGGCCCCTCTTCCAT
>CAXNNO010000324.1:0-3431 GCA_964203555.1 Bacteriovoracales bacterium | reverse complement strand
ACAAAGGACTGGAAAGAATTAGGGCCAAGACATTGGCGGGAGCATCAAAAGAGTGATCCTAGGCGGTTTCCTGGAGATTCACCGGGGAGCGAACCTGAAGTTAAATGTCTTGTTGAACATATCGAAAACTTCAGGCCTCATTTGATAGTTTCGCTTCACACACCTTATGGTCTTTTTGATTTTGACGGGCCAACTAAGCAGCCTATTTCGAAACTTCTACCATGGAAGAGACTAGGGACTTACCCTGGTAGCCTTGGCCGCTGGGCCTGGGATGAGAGGGGAATACCAGTTTTGACAGTGGAGTTACTCCCAAATTCCTTGAAGTCTCATAAAGAGGGATTTATTAACTTGCAAGATTCCTTGTCTGATCTCGTTATCAAAAATTAGGTCTTCTACTGTGTGACATTATTCAAAAGTAAGAATTTTTCATAATCTGTGGTTAATTTTCCGTAGGCAATTGATTCTTGGATACGTAGGATAACTGCAATTAACTTGCAAAAAAAAACGGAGTAGCAAATGAATGCACTTAAACTATTCGTCTTCATGTTGGCCCTCAATGCAGGAGCTGCATTCGCATTTCCTAAAGCACCTGTTGTAGATTTAAATTTCAGACCGGGATTCATTTTTAAGAGTCTGGATGTTGATAGTTATGATTTTGAAGGGATCGTGAAGCTCTCTAATTGTTCAGGGGCCATGGTTCAATTTGAGGGACAGCCTGATTCATCTAAGGGCATTGTTATGACAAATGGTCACTGTGTTCCGGCAGGAGCTTTTGGAGGTTTTTTGAAACCTGGCCAGGTTTTCATTAACAAAACTGTTAGTAGAGATTTTAAAATCTTTAAAGATAAAGAGACTCTTTTCCCAATCAAGGGAGACAAGATTCTTTATGCTACGATGACAAATACTGACGTTGCGTTTTATGAGTTGACCGAAAGTTATACACAGATTTTTAGCCGCACTGGCGTTAGACCTCTAATTCTATCGTCGCAAAGACCGTCTGAAGGCACTCTGATAGACATCGTCTCTGGTTACTGGGAGAGAGGATATTCTTGTGGTGTTGACGGGTTTGTCGCAAAATTAAAGGAGGCTGACTGGTTGTTTACTGATTCAGTGAGATACACAGATGGATGCGACACTATTGGCGGAACATCTGGAAGCCCAATCATTGAAAGAGGAACGAATAAAGTTATTGCCATCAACAATACATCAAATGAATCTGGTGCTCGCTGTACGATGAATAATCCATGCGAAGTTCAGGAGAATGGAGATGTGTTCGTGCGCAAAGGCAATCGCTATGGACAGCAGACCTACCAAGTTTATACTTGCTTAACAGAGAAATTTAAAATTGATTTAACCCAGGACGGGTGCTTGCTTCCTAAGTAAGTTTGAAATCTAACCAAAGCGAAAGCTAACTCCTTCGCTTTCAAAGGGAGAGCTGCCATCCTTGCAAATGCGCTCTCCCTTTTTTAATCCCCCTGCAAGTCGATTGTTTTTTTTGGAGTGCTTATGAAAATTTATTTTTGGTTGATGACGTTCTTTATCGTGAACTCTCTTCAAGCAGCTGATGTTTTTAAATCACAAGTCACTCCATCTTTTGAATTGGCATTGAGCTGGGTCAAGAAATCTCCTCTTGCGCCCCCGCATTTTGCCCATATTTTCGCCCTTGCCACTGAATGTGGTGAACGTGCAATTAAAATCTCTTCTTATGAAAAATCATTCGCACTGGCTTTCTTGCTAACGCTTGAAAATCTTGAACCGAAGTGGAAAGGAATTGTAGAGGAGGGGATAGAACGCAATATTTTGCCTCTTCGAAATATCAAAAGTACTATCCACCTTATTAATACAATCGAACATAAGTGGATGGTGCGTAAAAAAGAAGCTTTGGCAGTTGCTTCTCAATCACTAATAACCTCAGAGTTTCAGGATGGTGAGTGGCGCCCAACTCCTCCTTATCACGCTCCACCGGTTCTTCCGAATTGGCATGAACTGTTGAGGTTTGACGGAGCAAATTTTGATCTACTGACGGAGGACCTCGCCCCAAATCACATACTATCCCCGGCCTACTATGCTGAACTTGATGAAGTCTTAGAGCTTGGGAACAAATCGAACTATAATAGTCGTCTAGAAAAGATTTCTAAGTTCTGGGCCGCTGGAGCTGGTAGCGTAACCCCGCCAGGCATGTGGCTTCAGGCCGCTCTAAAAGCCATCCTTTTGTCCTCGTATAGTGATGTTCAGAAAATTTCAATAATACGAGGCTTAACGACCTCTCTAAGCTACGCAGGGATCACTTGTTGGAAGATTAAATACAAATTTAAAACCTGGAGGCCAATCACAGCCATTCGTGAAACGGGGCTGGAATTAAACTGGACTCCACGATTGGATACTCCTCCATTTCCGTCTTATGTGAGCGGGCATTCGACCTTTAGTGCTGCTGCAGCTACATTCCTGAGCGCCTATGGAATTAACCTTCTTACTTTTAGTGATGAGAAGGGACAAACTAAGAGCTTCACTAAAGCTTGGTCGGCCGCTTTAGAGGCAGGAAAAAGCCGCATCTATGGTGGGATACACTTCGAAGCTGATAATCGTGATGGTCTTGAGCTTGGTAAACGAGTTGCCTGTATTCAACTGAAAGAAATGAATCGAAAATGTTTATACTAAAATATGAGGACTGAAAGTAGAATTCAGTCCAAATAACGAGAGAGATAATAATTCGAACTTTTCAGAGATCCAGATTCTCATAGATCCAAAATCCGCCATTTATCTCTAAGGAAGGGAGCTAGATTTTAAAGACGATTTAAGCGGAAAACGATTCACCTTTGATAACCCCAACGCAAAAAAAGACACTTGTGGTTGTGGCGAATCATTTTTTATTTAAATTAAAATACTGAGTGAGAGTAAACTTTTATGAGTTTGATAAATAAAATATCCCAAGAAATGCCCTCCCAGATTACGTCGCTCGACGATCTGTCCAAGTTGGCAAACTACTCTTTGATGGACACACTCAACTGCGATCCTGGGGCAAAATTTAATGGAGTCGACCATCTGCCTAGAGAGGTCTTTTCGGGTCACTATGTCGCTGTTAATCCAACACCAATAAAAGATCCTGAATACGTCTATCACAGTAAAACACTTTTTCGAGAACTTGGTTTGTCTGATGACTTAGCACTTTCAGCTGATTTTGTTCGCATGTTCTCTGGAGATCTATCTGAGGTTCCACTGCCCATACGAAATGTTGGTTGGGCGTGTGGCTATGCACTTTCCATTTACGGTAGAGAATATTATGAGCAGTGTCCGTTCCAAACGGGTAATGGCTACGGTGATGGTCGTGCCATCTCAGTGCTTGAGGCCGTCATCAATGGCCGACGTTGGGAAATGCAGCTCAAAGGTGGAGGTCCTACACCATACTGTCGAGGGGCAGATGGACGCGCTGT
>CAXNNO010000323.1:0-3438 GCA_964203555.1 Bacteriovoracales bacterium | reverse complement strand
GTTTAAAAAAGAATGGAACTGGTATTGGATTATTTTATTCCAAGATCTTCATAAAGACTAACGGTGGTAAAATTGATGTCGATTCCATGCTTGGCCTCGGTACGACCGTGACAGTCACTTACCCATTGTGTTCACCGCCTAGCTGGATTAAGACGACGCTATTCTTAGATAAGTACCGACAGATTGTGATTGCTGACGACTATGCGCCAAATGCTGAACTGATGAAGCGGAAGATGATGAAAAAAATTATCCATACAGTGACCTCACGTTATTTCATTTTGTTTAATTTCATTCCATTCTTTTTCCCGATTCGTCCCGACTTTCCCGACTCGATTCGTGAAATCGAATGAAATGAAGTGAAAATATGTGAAGTAATGAGTGATGTGAGTGATTAGTTTTCAATCGTAAACTTATGATTTGCTTGAAGTGTTGTTAATCCCGAATTCTAGCTCGGGTAGTTCGGGCATTTGTTCCTATCCTGTTGAAATACCTTAAAATATATCATCAAAACTGAAAAATGTAGAGAACCCACGGGTATCCATGGCCATTTATCTTTGCGAATTTAGTAGAAGGTTCTGCTCAGGCATTAAGATATAGCATATCCGACAATATTTGCAGCAACTTATCATTCGTGATAAGTTGCCATGTATGATAACTATCGTTAAAATCAATGAATCAATCCAAAAACAACTTGATGAAGACATTCGAGACGGCCTATTCGATGGTGAAGTCAGGGATCTAATTGCTTTTTGGATTATGGAAATAAGAGAGATTGGATATGAGGAGTATATTAAATCACCTTTGGCCAAAAGCTTTAACGACCATGTGCTTCAAGCTAAAAGACAAGGGGAGAGAGCAATTGATTTAAATCCAACAGGCGGTAGGCTAATTTATAGGTATTATAAAAATAAAATCATCGTGAAAGTAATAAAAATTACTCCTGATCATGATTACAACTAGGAGGATAATATGGGATCAATAGATAAAGTGAAGCTGACATCAGGGAAAATATTAAAGGCTTTGCGTCTTCGCTTTGGCTTCACCCAGAATGACGTTGCTACTGCCATTGGAGTCTCTGTTTCGAATCTTTCTGCCATTGAAAATGATAAGAGAAATTTAGGTGTTGATCTTGCTGCAAAGTTCTCTGTCCTTTATGGGGCCAGAATAGAAAGTCTTCTTTTTCCAAATGGGCTTAAATCGATGAAAGGTTATGATGCACTCATTAAAAAGATAGAAAGACTAAAGGATGCTGCTTAATTAGTTTTTATCTTTATTCGAATTTAGGCTTTGCTCTATTAGGAAAGATCATTGAAATTATTTATAAGGATAAAGTTCCAAATATTCTAAGGAAGGAAGTGCTTATCCCTCTTGGCATCACTGAAGTAAAATTTTCTACTGATGAAGAAACGGTACCTCTCACGAATGTGCATTCTCATGAGTTTGAAAATGTAGAGCATTGGGTCCTGAACGAATTTAAAGCTGCAGGCGGGATGAGAGCTACTATCCAGCAAATGAAATTATTTCTGGTGGCCAATGTTTGGCCAGAAAAGACATTACTTAAAGACGCCATTTTAGATTCACATAAATTTCTTTATTTTGACGGTGAAAACAAAGTAGGAATGGCATGGCATAATGGTTTGAAATTTGGAAACATATTCCATGACGGTGGAACCTATGGAAGTAGTAGCTTTATTGAATTTGATCCTAGGAAGAAAACAGACATAGTTATCCTTTTTGAGAAAAACTCACCTATAAAATACACTTCTGAAGATTGTAGTGCCGGGATGTCAGATGGATAACTCTAGATAAGTTTTCATTACCTGATTTCATGACCAAAAGATTTCAATGCAAAGGTGGCCCAACAAAAGGCCATCTTCTGATATCCGTCACATCGTTATTAAGCCGCTTTCCTAAAGCTAATTTTCATTTCTTCACCAAGGGCCCCTAAGACCCTTACAAGAACGTCAAGGGATATGCCATGAGTATCATTTTTAAGTATCTTGGTAACACGTGCTCGAGAGGTTCCTGCAAGATTAGCAATGTCAGTAACAGTCAGATCACTGCCTTCAGCACTTGAGATGATCTTGTTGGTTATAACTAGTCTCACTTCCCACTCAATAGCGTCTAAAGGTGATAAACCTAGCGCAGCTGCAAGCTCCTTAGCATTTTTAATAACAGTGACTTTATTTTTTTTCATAAAATATCCTTTAAGTTTTTCTTTCCAAGCTCGATATCTTTCAATGGCGTTTTTTGAGTTTTCTTTTTAAAAGCATGAAAAACAATGATCTCATGCTCGATTTTTAATAAGTAAAAAACTCGATATGCGCCGTCTTCACCTTTAACTCGTAACATCCTTTACCAACTGAAGGAATGGGTTTTGAGTGAGGCATTGCAAGAGATTCACCCATTTGCAATTTAAAGAGCAAGTACCCCAGCTCTTTTCTTATAGTGTCAGGAAAATTCTGAACTTCCTTGAGTGTTTTTTTTCCATACGATTTTGCTCATAAATCTCCGACTTTGTCAGTGTATCGTATTCGGTACGTCTGTGCAAGTAAGGCTTTTATCCTTGATCATTCCGAATTATCGACTGAATCTGTGAAACTGTTATGAAAATCATCTTGAAATAGTCGCGAGACCTTATGGAATGGTAACCCTGTCAACCCCGTTATTCTGGACACATTCCCAAGAAACACGTAAATCATCTCACCTCCTCGTACTCTCGGGCAATTTTTCCATTCTTAGATTTTTCTGAACGAACTCCCATGGGGTGGGCGGAAGCGGAAACTTTTTTAATTTCCAGCGGACTTTCACTAAATCTTTTATTCAGATCCGCACCCTCCGGGCGGAAGGAATGATTTTAGTTTAACCACTCAAGTGATCAAGTCCACTGGTCAACAATCCAAAAAAATACAGCTATGCTATATTGATGCTTATATCTTTATGAAGAATATCCAAAAATCTCACTAGTCTATCAATAGTGAACTCATCAATGTGGTAATGTAGAATTTTGCTCATCAGGGCAGGATCAATATCTAGCATCTGAGCAAGATCTTTTTGCTTAAGATTATTCTCTCGCATATAAATAATAAAACTTTTGCATAGATCAAATTTAATCCTGTCTACTGTTGGGGCATCCTTCGGAAGCAATCGAGTCCAATCGCCATGTTCAATATTTTTTAAGACTTCTTCTACATCTTCTCGTTTAGGCCATCTAGTCATTGTTTTATTCCTTTAACTCTAAAGGCGTTAATTACACCTAGATAATCTTCTCCGATACAGATTAAAAAAATTAATCGATATGGTTTTTCCAAAAAGTACAAAGGATCAATTTTGAAATACTCAAAACCGTCTTTTTCGGCTTCTTTATTTAGACTCAAGCCATCTATCGTTTTAACCAAATCTAAAACAAGCTCATCTGACATTTCAGGATGAGAAATC
>CAXNNO010000322.1:0-3451 GCA_964203555.1 Bacteriovoracales bacterium | reverse complement strand
ACCCTCTGGTTCACCTGGTCTCATTACTACTCATTACTTAAAAAGGATCTCTTTCTATGAGCACCTATTTTCAGGGATTAAATTATGGCCTCGCTAATGAGGATACCTGGATTGAACATGATCTTGCGCCCCATGGGGCGAAATCATTTTTCTCCGTCTGCGGATCGGGAAGTCGCGTGACCCCGCTTATGGCAAAAAATCCCGAGAATATGCATGTGGTGGATTTATCAGAGACGCAACTTGCTCTTTGCAGGCTGCGCTTGGGTGCCATTAAACACCTCAGTTTTGACGACTATCTTTTCTTTCTTGGCTACACCAGGCAGTCCAGAGGACAGAAGAAAAGATCAGAGCTCATGCCACTCCTGAACCTTTCCCAGGATGATCTTCGCCTTTGGAAATCCCAGGAAAAACTATGGGAAGATCAGGGCCTCATTTATCTCGGAAAATGGGAAAGGCATTTCATGAAAGTGGGACGGCTTTTCCAGACCCTCACGAGAACGAATTTGCGACCCGTCTTTTTGGCAGAAGACTTAAGCGAGCAGAAAAAACTTCTCAATAAATACTGGCATCCACGACTTTTTCATTTTTATACAAAAATAGTCATGAACGAGTGGGTGGCCAACCGCCTTCTTTACAAAGGTCACTACGCCGGTGGGAGCAGTAAAAAAACCATGCAGATTTCGGCCGCCGATTTTGTTTTTAATGAGGTCAATGACCTCTTCCAGAACACCTGGGTTCGCGGAAATTATTTTCTTAACATGATTTTTCTTAATGAAGTCTCAACTCCTGAAAGTTATCCCGCTGAATGCAGTGAAGAGATTTTTAATGCCGTAAAAAAATCTGAAACAAAGATTCACTTCCATAAAAAAAATCTCCTGGAACTTCTCCTTATTCAGGGCCATGACTTCTATTCCCTCTCGGACACCTTCTCCTATATGCAGGATTCTGAGGTCAAAGACTTTCTGGCCAAGCTCCCGGTCAACAGCTCAACAGGGCAGATTGTTATCCGCACCTTCATGCGCCGTCCCTCCTTTATTATCAGTGCGCCCTGGAAAACGGACGAACAGGAAAACAAGAGCTTAGCGATCAAGGATTGCACAAGAATGTATGAATTCAATATCTTAAGAAGGATGTAAAAAAGTAAGATAGGCCGTGAAAAAATTACAAAAAACAGGTAAAAATAACACGGCACACCATAAGATCACTTAAAATGAAGCACACGAAAAACACACTCAACCCGGAAAAACTTATGGCAAAAATCTCTGTTTATCTCAATGCGAACGCTTCCCATAGTAGCGGACCATTTTCTCAGGAAGAGTTTAGAAAATTCTTTTTTCGTCATGAAGTGGATGTTTATTCACCCGATGGCCTTGAGGCCTTAAACTCCCAGGTTCTTTCGGATGTCGAAAAAGGAACCGAGTACATCTTTTCTGTCGGGGGTGATGGTACCGCGAATACGATTTCACAAAACATCATCGGAAAAAATATAAAACTCATGGTTGTCCCGGCCGGAACCGCCAATGATTTTGCTCAGGAAATCGGCATTTCTTCGAATCTTAAAAAAATTTCGCACGTATTTAATACTCAAACCACAAAAAAAGTTGATGCGATTAAAGTTAACGACCGATACATGATTTCAAATGGTGGTCTGGGAATGGCAAACGAAGTTGCAAAAAAAGTGAATCAATACAGAAAGGAAAGGCCTGGCTTTAAAAGTCTCATGAAGACTCTCGGAAAGCGGACCTACTCTCTTATCTACGCCCAACAAATGCTCACGAAGGCATTCAGTGCACGATCTATGTTGGTCGAATCTCCCGACTCCCCTCTCCTGGATCCAAGAGTCACGACACCACTCGTGCTGGTGAATAACCAGGAGTACATTGGTGGAAAATTTAGAGTTGCCCCGAATACAAAAAATGATGACGGCAAATTCAATGTCACTATTTTTCTTCATAAAAACCGGTTGGATCTTCTGAAATGCACTCTCCAGATGATGAGCGGCTCTTACCCGCACCATGATAAAGAGCTCATTTCCTTTGAAACTGATAAACTTTCCCTCAATGCCCTGGATGGAAAACCCCTGGAATTTTTCGGGGACGGGGAAAGCTTTACGGAGTCCCAGATCCTCGACATTTCCATTGAAAAACAGGCGCTGGAAGTCTGTACTTATAAAGGTGAATCCCTACTTTGCACAAGCTACTCTCTGGACAAAATCGAGACCATTCAATGAACATATTCCTCACGGGTTCCACGGGTTTTATTGGACAGCGAATGGTAAGAAAACTCGCCCAGGAGGGACACCAAATCTTTCTTCTGGTGAGACCGAAGAGCAGAAAGAAGGCGGAATCTTTGTTCCGGGAGATACCTTCAATCACTTATATCGAAGGTGATATTGAAGATACCGATGTCGTGAAAAATATCTATACTGTTTCACATCATATTGACCAGATTGATTGCCTTGTTCATCTGGCCGCCCATTACGATCTGAAGGCGACACTGGCCGAGTGCTATTTAAAAAATGTTCTCGGAACTCAGAACATCATTCACTTGATGACCAAAATGAAGAATCTGAAACATTTTCATTACTTTAGTACTTACGCCGTCAACCCCTCAACCCTTGGGGCCGTGACCGAAGATTCCCTGACTCAAGACGATCGATTGTTTCAGGATGAATACGCTAAGACCAAGAACCATGCTGAACATCTCGTGAGAAGGCATCATTTATCACACGTAAAAACGGTGATTCATCGTCCAGGAATTATCATCGGGAATTCAGAAACCGGAGAGATGGATCGATCAGACGGCATTTATTATTTCTTTAATTTCATCAAGAAAATGAAAAATATTAATCTTATCAAATCGAGGCTTCCCCTCTTACCGATGCTCGTTCATGAGAATTCATATCTTCCTTTATTACCGGTCAACATTCTGACTGAATGGAGCTGCAAGATCATCTCAAATCCGCCAGATGCGCCACTTCGCTGTTACCATCTTGTTCCCAATATAAATATCAGGACAAAAAGCTTCATGGAAGCTTCGATGGAACAGCTGGGGTTTCCTCTGAAAATTTTCCCTGTGAAATACACAAAGCTCCTCGCCCCTCTTCTTCCTCTGGTTAAGATTCCCAAAGAGGCCGCTTTCTATATGAATCAGTTATCTGTCTTTCAAAGATCAAATCTCGCCCAGGACTATCCGACTCTCACTTGTCCCGATTTCAAGGAATACCTTCCGGTGATTATTGGTGGCTTTTTAGAGAACGAAAAATGAAAGAGATCGTTAAGATCTCTTTTGGTAGTGCAACCGAAAATATCGATTACGACTACAAAATAAACGGAGAATGGGTCCACGTTCGGCAATTAGGAGCAGAGTATAATATTGAACTTGCTCTGGATTTAATCTCAAGATTCAAAGATGAATGTGATGCATTTGCCATCTCCGGCTTCCCACAGGA
>CAXNNO010000321.1:0-3459 GCA_964203555.1 Bacteriovoracales bacterium | reverse complement strand
ATGGAAGTATTGCTCGCTTCCTTTGTGTTCATTTTTTCATAATCAAAAGATATTTTATCATTAGAATTTGTTTCAGTTTCAATGTGAAGGCCCTGAACAGATCCAAATGAAAGATTGAGAAAATTTTGATATTGAACTTTTTGATGAGGATTGATCTTTTGACCATTAATTAAAACTCCGTTCGTGCTGCCAAGATCAGTGATAAATATTTCACCATTGATGAGTTCAATTTTTAAATGATTTCTGGAAATCCCTTCACTAGAAAGGGGAAGTGAGCATTTTTTTGACCGACCAATGGTAATGACATCGGAATCAATCGTTTTCTTTATGATTTCATCATTAGCGAGTCTAAGTGTTAGATGCATGTTTTAATTATAAATACTCACCAAACGATTGCAATACCAGAAATCATCTAATTGTTCGCAGACAAATGGGGATGCGAAAATGGATATAATGGATTTGATGATTCAAACGTGAAATTCAAGCGGTTTTAATCGACCTGGACGTTTATGCTTAATGATCGATTCCTAAAGATTAATGTTAAGCATCGCTAAAACGATTCTATTCCATTTGGCCATTCGATAGAAAGTTGAAATTCAACTATTCTCGTAGGTTAGGTCATCCCCAGTTAACTGCGAACAAATAAAAGGTAACCGGCGACTGAGGCAAGACCAAGAAAAACCAAAACCCAGACAATACCACTCTTCTTCTCTTCTCTTTCTCTTGGCACATGACTGTAAGCGGCTACAGGATTGCGTGGCCCTGCAATTTTTTTGGCCTTCTCGAGTTCAAGTGTTAATGAGGGACGGCTTAAATCGATTCTTCCCGCTTTTAAAGTGGTCGAAGTTAAGTTTTTGTCTTTAAGGTTAGGATTTTTAAATTCTTCCGCACTGGAAATAGATAAATCGCAATTAACCTTGCCCAATTTTAGCTCAGATTTGGGGTGAATAAGTGTCTTGTGGTTGGGTCTTAGTTTTTCATCGTTGATGAATGTTCCATTCGAGCTATCTAGGTCTGTGATGTAAAAGCTGTTATTCACCTGATCAATTGTGCAATGATTTCTTGAAATTGATGAATGAGGAATAACGAAATCATTTTCCGGTGATCTTCCTACGCTGACTGACAACTTGGGTGATACCAGATCAAGTGTTTTATCAAATTCGATTTGAACTGAAAGTTTCATCCTACATCCTTTCCGGGGCCTCTATGCCAAGGAGGTTAAGACCTTGCTTGAGGATCGTTGCAGTCGCCTGTGATAGTTTTAATCTTGCCGATCTTACTGGTTCAGAGGCAGAACCTACCGGGCATTCAGCGTAGAAGCTGTTATAGGCCCTCGAGAGATCATAAAGGTAGCCTGTGAGAACGGAAGGCTTATATTGTTCGGTCGCATGCTGAATGATGTGATGAAAATTCATAAGTAAGGCCACCAGATCTTTTTCCTGCTGAGTTTCCAGAATGATTTCTTCTCCGACGGGTTTGCCTAATTTATTGAGCATGGAATTGATCCTTGCGTAGGCATACTGGATGTAGGGGCCGGATTCACCGTCTAATTTCAGCCATTCCTGCATATCAAAGACGATTTTTTTACCCGGATCAATTCGGGTCATGCCATACTTAATGGCCCCTTTGGCGACTGTTTGGGCCGTCTTCTCAATTTCTTGTGAACTCCATTCATTGAGGTAGCGGGACAGATATTGATCTTTTATCATTTTGACCATATTTTCTATCAAGGCCTGCAAAGGAATGATGTTTCCTTTGCGGGAACTCATCGCGCCATCCGGAAGTTCAACAAAGTCATATTGAAGATGGAAGCATTTCTTCGCATTTTCAAAACCCATGAGTTCGAGGACTTTGAAGACTTGTTTAAAATGGTGTTCCTGGCGCTTATCCACAACATAAATATTTTTTTCAATGTGATAGTCCTGGAACTTTCTTCTTGCAAGCTCGATATCTTTAGTCGCGTATAAACCGTTGCCATCGCTTTTAAGAAGCATGCAGAATCCCAGCTTGTGATCCTCTAAATTTACTCCCACCGCTCCCTGATCTTCAATGAAGAGACCCTTGTGCATGTTCTCTTTAACAAGTTTAACTGAATCAGAATCGACTTCAGACTCCCAATACCACACATCAAATGTGACCCCTGCCCAGTCGTAAACCTCTTTCATGAGTTCAATGGACCACTGGCGCGTTTCCATCCAGAGGTCAAAGAAGGGGCCCGATTTTCTTTCAAGTTCTTTGAGGATCATCGTGAGTTTTTCACGGTTCTCCGCTTCTTGAGGTGTTCCTCTTTCTTCTTCAAGTTTATTGTGGGCCTTTGAGTACATTGATCCGAGCCAGGCACCTTTTTTTTCTTGGGGAACATCGCCAGTAAAATGGAACTTTAGATACCACAGGCATTTTGCTACATGAGTACCAACATCGCCGGGAAATGTGGACGAGACAATATCAAAACCGCTGTACCTGTGAAGCCTGATGAGCGCATCTCCGAGACAGAGATTTCGCATATGTCCCACGTGCATTTCTTTGTGGGTGTTTGGTTGGGAATACTCAACCATCGTGCGCGGTGTATTTTGAGTGAGCCGTTCCTTGAAAATTTGTCCGGAAAGAATTTCGGGGATAAGTTTGTGGGAAATTTTCTTAAAATCAAAAAAGAAATTAAGATATGGCCCCATTGGTTTTTTTGATAAAATAAAATCCGGCACAGAGGTCAGGGCCGCGTCCAATAGCTTGGAGGCTTCGGCGGGATTGATTCTGCTCTCCTTGGCCACCAGGAAAAGTGGAAAGGCCAGGTCTCCAGCTTCCTTGGATGGTGTTGCTCCAAAGAGCCCGTAAACTTTTTCAACCGAAAAAGTGC
This sequence comes from Bacteriovoracales bacterium, assembly GCA_964203555.1. Taxonomy (GTDB): domain Bacteria; phylum Bdellovibrionota; class Bacteriovoracia; order Bacteriovoracales; family Bacteriovoracaceae; genus Peredibacter. The sequence continues at coordinate 605 of CAXNNO010000321.1, read as the reverse complement.
AGTTAAAGGTTTTCTCAATAACCGGGCCTAGTGTATTGGCCAATTGCCATCGAAAAAAATCGTGATGAGTAAACACGTCGATCCTTGGGAATAAATTTTAGTTAATTATCTAATCAATTACGATGGACATCAAGATATGTTTTCCAATGTTTGGAATCGTGAAGTGGTCTCCATGGGCCCCAAAGCCAACTTTGGAGTAAAATCCCATCGCCTTTTCCCTGGCATTGCACCATAAGAGGGTACATTGATTTTGCTTAATGACAGGAAAAGCAGTCCTGAGGAGTGCCGAGGAAAGTCCCTTGGCCTGATATTCCGGCAATGTTGCCATGCCGCGTAGTCGGTATTGGTACTGGTCAGGAAATTTTTCATTTCTTTCAAAATAAAAAGAGGCAACACTAACGAGTTTTTTTTCGACAAAAGCACCTAAGTGAAAAGTCAGCTCATCATTGTCGCCCTGAAAAATACAATCATCCACCGTTCCGTTAGGACGCAGCATCTTTTGCCGAATGGGATGGGTATCAATAGGTTTAATTCTTAAAACTTCCACCAAACGAGATTAAATGGGCCGAAACTATTTGAAAAGATTTAAAAAAGAGAAACCCTGA
>CAXNNO010000320.1:0-3461 GCA_964203555.1 Bacteriovoracales bacterium | reverse complement strand
AGAACGTTCGTGTAGGCGTTATTATCAATTCCGATTTTATCCGAGTCAGGATACTTGGTGTGGAACTCATCCGGCCCGACAACACCGAGAATTTCGTATCTATTTTTAGCATGATTAAACTGAAGCATACTGACCCAAAAGCGGGCAATGTCTAAAATGATTTCTGCTCCGTAGTTTTCAAGATACTCCCGATCATTTGTCGCTTCATAATATTTAACAATATTGTAGGCAACGGCGCCATTGATGTGTCGCTGCTTATGAGTATTGTCAGGAATCCAGCGACCGGATTCCGGATTGAGATGAATTTCCTGGCTCTCTTCTCTCCCGTCACTTCCGCTTTGCCAGGGAAACATCGCACCTTTCAGCCCCTGAGAGCGTGCCAGGAGACGGGCCTCATCTAGCCTTCGATATCGATACATTAAAAGTGAGCGTGAAAGCTTTGGCATGCGAAAATAGATCATGGGAAATATAAACATTTCATCCCAGAAGATATGTCCCCGATAGGCCTCACCGTGAAGACCTCTGGCGGGAATACTCACGTCCCTTTCGACGGAATTGTGGCACGCCGTCTGTAAGAGGTGAAAAATATGAAGTCGTAAAATTTTTGTTTCCTCGTCCATCGAGTCAAGAGAGATGTTGAATCGTCTCCAGAGAAACAACCAGCTTAATTCATGCTTTTCCAAAAGCTCGCTAAAGTTACTCACAGACTGAAGAAGATTCTTCGCTGCCACCAGCGGGTGACTGATAGCGAAGTCCTTTGAAGTAAAAACGGCAACGATCTTTTCAATATTTATTTTTTTTCTCATCCGACAATGACATGATAACACCTGACCTACTTTATCTTCCTCAACAAAGGTCTGTCGGGTAACAGACCAAGGTGCTTTTTCACAGGTAATGGATGTTCTGGAAGTAATCGCCATTTGTATGCCTGATTGCTTGGTCTTGACCAGCATGAAAACTGTATCTTCAAAGGCAAGACCTCTGTCCTCAACAACCAAATGCTTTCCGTTGAGATCTTTGTATCTTTCGACACCGTTATTTGTTACTGATCCATCAATAATTGATTTGACTTCAATTTCACCCTCCCAATTAAGAGCAGTGACCTCCCAGCGAAATCCCGCAAGGTGAGGATTATCCATACTGATGAAGCGAAATGTTTCAATAAGAGTTTCTTTGCCATCTAAAATAAAGTGAATTGATCTTTGGAGAAGACCTTTCTTGATATCAAGCTTTTGTTTAAATCCCAGTAAGCGAACGTTCTCCAGCGAAAACCATTCGCCCTCTTTGACTCTTAAACAAAGACCAGTGAAATCCGGCCAATTAACCAGATCCTCATTTTCAATCATTCTTCCAGAAATTAAAGTTTCTGCCCGATCATAGCCTCCCGCCAGATACGTTCCGTGATAATGACCGGTTCTCTGCCCCGATTCCTCGGATGCACCTCTGACTGCGATATACCCATTACCCAAAGTGCAAAGTGATTCCCTTAATTTTTCTTCTTCGGGCACCCAGCTATCGTATTCCAAACTCCATCTAGACATGAATCTCCTCTCCTCTGGTCTTTAACTCCAGAAGCTTTGCCAGAAAAGCTTTTACTTCATGGGGCCCCTTTAAATGAAAACTGGCCATTGTTGGACGCTGATCAACACTGGCAAAAACAGCAATCCCCCACTGACTTATTTCACGAAACGCATCCTCATCCGTCAGTCCATCCCCGATATAAAGAGGAGGAAGATCGGCCGTACCAATTCCCAGTATTTTATAGATCTCAAGGACTGCTTTCCCCTTGTCCCAATCAAGGCGAGGAAGGAGTTCAATCACCATCTCACCTTCTTGAACTTTCAGGTTTATCCCTGTGCGAGGATATTTCAGTACGTCGGCACGAATTTTTTGAACCATCTGAGGTGACTTAACCATCCGGTAGTGGAGTGCAAGCCCGAACATTTTTCTTTCCATCACAAAACCAGGAATCGATTGAAACAGATGCCCGAAGTGGATTTGCGCCTCATTTAAATCCGGTATTGAAGCCCTGGCCTCCTCGACTTGATAAATAAAATCTTCTGGCCCGGTAATCTCAAAACCATGGCAGGCGGCATAGAAGACATTGTCTAATTTCATTTTATTTTTTATCACCGAGGTATCCCTGCCGGTAATAATGCAAATGTTGAAAAAATATCTCAACTGGTTTATGAGTTCAGTGACTCCTTCCAAGGGTTCAGCGATCTCAGGATCATCAACGATCGGAGAAAGAGTTCCATCAAAATCCAAAAAAAGAAAGAAATTGGCCTCTGACCCGGAAGGGAAAATGTCGTGGAAAGATGTCAGAAGATTCGGCAAGAGTGCTGACTTACTTATTTCAAGATCCCACAGGGATACGACCGCCTCATCGGCACCCACTTCTTTTAATGCTCTCAGTTTGGTTTCATCTCCAAAGTGATTAAGACCAATCACTTTTTTAAAGCCACCTTTTCTCGCTGCAATGACTCCCGCAAGAGAATCCTCCACGACGGCGCACGAGGCGGGATCCAGACCCAAAGAATGACTTGCCTCCAGAAAATAATCGGGCGAAGGCTTGCCCTGAAGTTTTTTTGAATCGGCCTCCAGAGGAGTCACGATGGTGTCGAAGGAATCTTCAAGTCCTGCTTCCTTAAGAATAGTGTGAGCATTACGACTTGAAGAAACCAGGGCAACAAAGACTTGAGATTCTTTAAGCATCCGTAGGAAACTAACAGAATCCTTTATGATGTGCGCACCCCTTAATTTCAAAAGGTTGAGAAAATAGTTATTTTTGGTTTGGGCCAAACTTTCAACGACCTCATCAGTCGATAAAATCTTTCTTGCTTCCAGAAAGGTCTTAATCCCATCTTCCCGAGGTCTTCCGTCAATGTAATCAAAATAATCGGTCGATTTAAATTCACCGAGAAGCTCACTGGAATTTTCCGGAGTGCCTCTTCTTCTGGCCAGAAATTCATTAAACATTTCTTTCCACGCCTGGGCATGAAGATCTTGCGTATCAGTGATGACTCCATCTAGATCAAAGATAAAGGCCCTGATATCTCGCCGAATATTATATTGTTGGACACTTTCTAACATGAGTATTGCCCCTATTGTGTCTTTCTCTTAGGCTATAGGAGTTTTCATTCTTATCAAACCTCACCTGCTAAAATTGTCTTAAACTTTTGATTGAAAAACTTATCGCAACGAATCTATTCATGTTGTTATTTTAAAACTATCGTTAATGATGGAGTGAGAAAAATATGAAATCTAATCTGTTAATTTTTTCTATGGGAATAAGCTTTTTAACTTTGTCGTTTGCAAATGACATTCGGTTATTTTCTCGCAATATGCCTTATTCCTGTGACTACGTCACAACTGTTGAGAGCGACTTAAGATTAGAGCTACCCGCGGCCTCAGATGAAAGCGAGGTCTTTTATGAATTGCAAAATAGTTGGGAACCATCA
>CAXNNO010000319.1:0-3472 GCA_964203555.1 Bacteriovoracales bacterium | reverse complement strand
TGCCACCACTTTCCATCCCCGCAGCCGACATCCAAGATGGTTAAACAGGTTGAGTGTTTTTCCAGGTAGGTCTTAAGTGCAAAAATCCTGCAGGTCTCTCGGATAACCAAAGATACAGGGGACCATGTCAAATAACTTTTGATCTCTTTGTTTAAATCCATTAAGGTTATAGTATCAAGAGTATTGAATTAATCAAATGGAAACAATGATTAAAGATTACAAACTACCCATCTTCGTCTTTTTTTTCGTACTGCTTGCACTTGTATTTTTGAAAAGTATCATTTTTGGCCTTGATGGTCTTTCACTTTGGATGCCACTGGTATCAGAGTTCACGAGGGGGAGATACGTTGATTCAGATGTTATCTTCGGAGGACAAAACTTACTTTCAATCTACGGGGCCCTGCCCGTTTGGTACTTGTTTAAACTTATTGGATTAAACCCAGTTCAATTCATCAACCTTTCTTATTTTGTTTCTTTATTATTTATCTATCTGCCTACTCAGATAATATTCAATGGACTTTCGTCCGCCAAAGGATGGCGACCACAGTTACTGATACTCGCTTATGTCATTCTTTCGCCAATTATCATCAATCGAGTCTATGCAGGTCATTTGAATCTTATTTTTGGAATCATCCCACTTCTTGTTTCTCTTGCAATGCTTTACCAGAATTCAAAATGGTTTGATTTGTTCAGTATTATTGCTCTTACTCATGCTTTCTGTATCCAGGATTATCAAATAATCATTTACCACTTTTTTTATGTACCAATTCTCTTTGCGTGGATGAGGGTTACAAACGTAAGCAGCAAAAAATATTTCATAAGATTACTTTCCGTAACAATGATAGCGATTTTTTTTTCGTTACCCGTATTGAATCAAATGTTTTTTCATGCTATTTCCGAAAACAACTTAAGAGGTAACGAAAATGTCGTTTATTCATATGTCATTTCTACTCTCTGGGACATCCCGAATCTGTTTTTTTCTAGTTTTATGCCTTCTTTTTCTCGCAATAATTCATTTCTTTTTCATGAATTAAACTATCCACTCGGTGTAACATTATTTTCTTTTTATTTGACACCAGAGCGTTTCCGGAAATTGTTCATTATTGTTTCAATTTCAATTTTTTCTTTAGTACTTTTCTCAGCGAATATTCCACCGTTTAATTTTTTATCCAATTTGCCACTGGTTGAGATTTTCAGGGTACCACAGAGGAGTCTAATGCTTCCTGTTTTTTTACTACCACTTTTTATGTTTTCATCTTGGGGGAACTATTTAAATTCAAAATTTCTTGTTTCAGCATTTTCTTTTTTTGTTATAGGAAACTACAATTCAATTCTAGGAGTCGGCCTTACTTTCATTTGTGGGATTGTCCTTTTTTTTAATTTGCTAAAAAAAAGATCTGACATTTTTTTTGGAATGGCATTTTCGACGCTCTTCTTTGGACTTCCAATGAAGCTGGATTATATTTCACGCTCTAACGATGATTTTTTTAAAAACCTCCGTTTCATCAATGACATCAATGATAAATTGAATATATCAAAAAAGGATGGCGTCATATATTTTGCCAATCCATTTAACCTTCATCATATAAGTGCTGCTAATTATCTGGGAATAGCAACGTTCCAAGGATACGGTCACCCACCAAAAAAACTATTTCAAGATGCCAAGCGGTTTTTTGATATTAGCTACAGCCCGACAATTAATGATTTTAATTTAACTCAATTTGAAAATAACCCTAGCTTTCAGCAGTCCCTTGCGGAATTAGGGTTTGGCGCTATTCTCTATTTTGATGCTAATGGAGTTCTCAATCTTAAAAACTTGCATGCTAAATAACTTTTTGAACGACCGAGAACATTTTTTGAATTTTATCGTGTGGTGATGATTGCAAGAAATTTATAAAAGAAAAAAAACAAATTCAAATCCAACACATTTGCAAAGTATTAGTGAATATTTATTAAGATTCATAAATTTTCAAGTAACGGTCTCGTCTTGAAATAGCTCCGAGCACCTTTTTTTCACCCAACCAACGCCGTTAATTTAGTTCTAGGCTTGTGTAATTTTTGAGATCAATTTGTCTGCAAACATGGACCTAAGGCTTCATAAAAAAAATGGCGGAGATGGAGAGATTCGAACTCTCGAATGGCTTTCACCATTACACGCTTTCCAAGCGTGCTCATTCGACCGCTCTGACACATCTCCGCAAACTTTAAAAAAAGAAACAACATCCTAGCACGGCCTTGAGGCCTGAAACAACCAATTCTTTAGCTTTGCAGGGGGTGTTGTTTTTAAGAATGAGTCCGGTATGAGCTTCGACGCTCTTTAAAAAATTGCGACAGGACCCTGGAGCAATCAAAATGCTTGATTCCACCGATGACAGAAAAACGATGATTAAGTCTCTTATCCTGATGAATATGATACCCCAAACTTAGGGCCCCTCCCTTAGCGTCATAGGCACCAAACACACAAAGACCGATGCGGGATTGCACCATGGCCGCAAGGCACATTGGACAAGGCTCAAGAGTCACGTAAAGGGCACACTCCTTTAAGCGCCAATTTTGAATTTTTTTTGCCCCTTCAATCATGGTCAGAATCTCTGCATGCCCAGTTGGATTGTGGTGTGTTTCTTTCAAATTAAATTGTTTGGATATAACCTCGCCCTCAGGCGAAACCAAAACCGCACCGACAGGTACTTCCTGGGCCTTGTAAGCAAGGTCGGCCTGCTCGAGGGCCATCGACATAAACCAAAGATGATCCGAAATACTAAAATTCATCTAAGGCTTTAAATTGGAAGCAAACTTATTTCGAATTTTAATCTTTTTCGTTTCTTTCCAGTAATGAGTTAATAATTTAAGACGTTGCTTCTGTTCCAGATCATTATTAATAAATTTAATTCCGTAAATAATTGAACGGCCAATAATTGGTTCACGTTTGGATCGCACCTCTCCAAAGAGCGTAAAGGTCTGATTCAGAATCTGAACACTGATATGAATGGGATCCCCGACAGTCATGCTCTTAAAGAGTTCCATGCACGCCGCACCTCTTCTTAGATCGGATAACCGGCCACGAAACTGTTGTCCATCGACCTCTACCCAACAACGAATATCAGCGCGGAAGCGAAAATCGTATTCCCACCAGTGAAAACGGGGATAGAACAAAGGGGATGAAACAATATAGCAAGAGATCGCAAGAAGGCCCATGCTCAAGAGAAACAAGAGACCAGCGACAGGATTTCCCAAAACCAAAAAGTTACGACTTAAGGACACTAGGTAGTAAATTCCAAATATAAAAGACATGTTCCAATAGGAATAAAACAGATTAGAAAGGGCGTTGTAGTAAAAATTAAAGGCAACGATGAGAAGAATTAATTGGAAAATGAAAGAAAAATTTAGAACGCTTCTTGTATAGAAGGCCTCAGCAACAAAAGCAATCATAACCAGGAAAAATTGCAGAATCGTGAGAAACTTCACCTTATCG
>CAXNNO010000318.1:0-3474 GCA_964203555.1 Bacteriovoracales bacterium | reverse complement strand
TGGGTAAAACCTATGAGTATATCTTTAATGAATTTGAAGGGCAGGCGACACCGGATCTCACCATGGGGGACGGTGATGTGAAGTATCACATGGGATATTCATCTCAAGTCACAACCCCAGGTGGGCAAAAAGTCTACCTGAAACTCATGCCTAACCCGTCTCACCTTGAAGCCGTTGATGCTGTTGTGCTTGGTTACACCAGAGCGCAAGGCGATACTCTTTATAATGAAAATCCGAAAAAACTCCTTCCCATCATCATTCATGGTGACGCCGCAGTTGCCGGACAGGGGATTGTGTATGAAACAGTCCAGATGTCAGGTCTGAAGGGGTACAATGTCGGTGGTGCCATTCACTTTGTTATTAATAACCAGATCGGTTTTACCACTGACTTTGATGATGCCCGATCTTCCATTTATTCGACATCCGTTGCTCGAGTTCTTGAGACTCCTGTTCTTCACGTGAACGGTGATGACGCTGAGGCCGTGGTTTATGCCGTAGAACTCGCGTGTGAGTTCCGTGAAAAATTTCACAAAGATATTTTTGTGGATATGGTGTGCTACCGTAAGCACGGCCACAATGAGTCCGATGAGCCCCGGTTCACTCAGCCCAAGTTTTATAACTTAATTTCAAAGCATGCCAATCCCCGCGAAGTTTACAAAGATAAATTAATTGAAGGTAAGCAAATTGAGGCCCAGCTGGCGGTTCAAATGGAAGAGCAGTTTAAGAATCTTCTCCAGGACCGTTTCAATATGGTTAAACAAAAGCCCCTTCCTTATCTCTACCAGCGGCCTGAGGAGCAGTGGAAGTCTTTTCGTCGCTCAACTCCCAAGGATTTTGACTACTCACCTAAGACCGCTGTTTCAAAAAATGTTCTTGAGCTAACCCTGAAGGCCCTTACAACCTTACCGGGAAATTTCAAACCGATTCAAAAAATTGATAAGCTTCTTGAGGAAAGATCCAAGCGGTGGTCGGAGGACCAGTTAGACTGGGCAATGGGGGAACTCATGGCCTATGGTTCACTTCTTCAGGAAGGAATCAGTATCAGAATGTCAGGGCAAGATTGCATCCGCGGAACTTTTTCCCATCGTCATGCCGGTGTGGTTGATGAGAATTCAAATACCCGCCATCTTTTTCTCAACTCGTTTGCTGAAAAGCAGGGAAAATATAAGATCTATAATTCACTTCTCTCCGAATACGCTGTCCTCGGTTATGAATATGGCTACTCACTTGGGTCTCCGGACTCGCTCAACATCTGGGAGGCCCAGTTTGGCGATTTCGCCAATGGTGCTCAGACTATTATTGACCAGTTCATCTCTTCAGGTGAGTCAAAGTGGCAAAGACAATCGGGCATCGTTCTGATGCTCCCGCATGGTTATGAGGGTCAGGGCCCGGAGCATTCCAATGCCCGCCCGGAAAGATTCCTCCAGCTTGCGGCCGAGTGGAATATGGTTGTGGCCAATCTCACGACTCCCGCGAACATCTTCCATGTGCTTCGCCGTCAGGTGAAGTGGGACTTTAGAAAACCACTCATCATTTTCACTCCTAAATCCCTTCTGAGACACCCCGAGTGTGTGTCTCCAGTTAAAGATTTCTCAGAGGGTGATTTTCAGGAAATTATCGACGACTCATCGGTCAGCGCCAAAGATGTGAAACGCCTTTTAATGTGCACGGGTAAGGTCTATTACGATCTGAAAGCAAAACAAGTTAAAGAAAAGCGTAAAGATGTTGCGATCGTCCGGCTTGAACAACTTTATCCAATGCCAGAAGAGCAGAGCTGGAAGCTTCTTGAAAAATATAAACATGCTGAAAAAGTATGGGTCCAGGAAGAACCCAAGAATATGGGGGCCTTTACTTTTCTTCGTCGGTATGTGCAGTTTGATGATTTCAAACTCATTGCCCGTAAGTCATCGGCCTCTCCGGCCACGGGATACGCGAGTGTTCATGCTCAAGAGCAGGCAAAAATTGTGAACACCGCTTTTGCTGAAAAAATTGAATCAGTTTAATTGCTTCGAAAAGGATAGGATATGATTGATGTAAAAGTTCCAAGCGTAGGTGAATCCATCTCGGAAGTGACCATCGCATCTTGGTTGAAAAAAGATGGTGATCTTGTAAAGCTTGATGAGGCCATTTGCTCCATCGAGTCTGATAAGGCGACACTTGAAATTTCCGCACCTAAAGCTGGTCAATTAAAGATTCTCATCAAAGAAGGTGAGACCGTTGGCATAGGAACAAAAATTGCAGAGGTGGATGAAGCAGTTTCGGCTCCAGGTCCGGTTGCGTCCGAGACCCAAGCTCCGGCCCCCGTGAAGCAGGAAACCACTGAGGCAAAAAACTTCCCTTCTCCTGCGGCCGCCAAAATACTTGCCGAAAAAGGCATCGAACCGGCCACTGTCAGCGGTTCGGGTAAAGATGGTCGAATTACAAAATCAGATGCCCTGGGCGCAGAAATCAAAACGACTTCTAGGCCCGTCGCTCCTGAATCTGATCTAAAGGCCCTGGCCCGTGAAACGATTTCATCTTCTTTCTCGCGTGAATCTCGTCGCGAGAAGATGACTGGCCTTCGTAAGACCATTGCATCCCGTCTGGTTGCTGCCAAAAACACCACCGCCATGCTCACGACGTTCAATGAAGTGGATATGTCCTCGGTGATGGACATTCGTAAAAAATATAAAGATTCATTTAAAGATAAGCATGGTGTTGGTCTCGGTTTTATGAGTTTCTTCACAAAGGCCGCCTGTGCCGCTCTTAAACAGTTTCCTGCCGTCAATGGAATGATTGATGGAAATGATATCATTTACCACAACTACGCCGACATCGGAGTCGCCGTATCGACTCCGCGAGGGTTAGTTGTTCCGGTGATTCGAAATGCTGAGTCGATGGGAATGGCCGGGATTGAGTCAAAAATCATCGAACTCGCCACGCGTGCCAGAGATGGAAAAATAACGGTTGAAGAAATGCAGGGCGGAACCTTTACCATCACCAACGGTGGAATATTCGGCTCCATGCTCTCAACTCCCATCCTGAATGCTCCTCAATCGGCCATTCTTGGACTGCATAATATTGTTGAAAGACCAGTTGCTGTGAACGGACAGGTTGTGATCCGGCCCATAATGTACCTGGCACTTTCCTATGATCATCGCATTGTCGATGGTCGGGAGTCGGTGTCATTTTTGAAGGCCGTGAAGGAAATGATCGAGGATCCTTCCCGCTTATTATTGGATATTTAATTTAAGGATATAGCTATGGAACAGTTTGATCTCGTTGTTATTGGTTCGGGGCCCGGGGGCTACATTGCTGCCATCAGGGCCTCTCAGCTTAAAATGAAGGTGGCGATCGTCGAGAGATACAAAACTCTTGGTGGAACGTGTCTCAATGTAGGCTGCATTCCATCCAAGGCCTGGCTTGATTCATCCGAGAGATATCATGAAACTGTTCACTCACATGCTCTTCATGGCATTGAAGTCGGAGAGGTTA
>CAXNNO010000317.1:0-3475 GCA_964203555.1 Bacteriovoracales bacterium | reverse complement strand
TTATTGAGTCTCATGATGATAAGAAAACCAAGGCAGCTGAACCTGAGAAAGCTGGAATGGTGAAGGAAACTTCTCCCTCTGCAAAGGAAGCCAGGAAAAAAGAGGCGCCTCTGATAAATGTTCATGATCCTCAGGACTTCCAGGAAGCAGGGGAGACGATGGAGACCGAGAGACTTGATTTTTTAACTGAAAACCTTGGCATGAGCGAGGAAAAGATCCTGAAGCATAATCAAATTCGGGACGATTTTTACCAGAGAACTTCTCTTTTTTGGAAGAAAAATCCGATGAGGGAACTATCGTTTGAGGAGAGAAGACAGATCTTAGACATGGAGGAAGAGTTTTTTGCAAAACTTGAAAAGCTTCATGGAAAAAAGAACTGGTTAAAATATCAAAAGTATCGGGAAAATTACAACAATAAGGGTTATAAAAAACAAATGGAAGAGGGGCAGCCCTTTATTTTTATGGGGATTTAAATCATTTGAAGTCTTTGCTGTTAACATAATCGATCGTATAATTTAGGCATGCATATTCTCTTAGTCCGCTTTTCCAGTATGGGGGATGTCGTTCTTCAAACGGCTACAATTAACTGGCTCAGATCACTTCTTGGAAAAGAGGCCCGTCTTTCGTTCGTGACGAGTTCAGAATTTACGTCACTCCTTGAAAATCACCCGGAGTTAAGTTCGGTCGTTGGATTTGATCGTAGAAAAGGCGAGAAGTGGAGAGATCTCGTTAAAAAAATAAAGCACCTTAATGATGATCACCCGATTGATCTTATTCTTGATCTTCACTCCACCTTGAGATCTTTCCGGCTGAAAGTTTCATTTTGGTCAACACCCTCTTTAACAATTGATAAGAGAAGGTGGGAGAGATTTCTTCTCACGAAATTAAAAAGTGTTCGATTGAAGCGACTTTTTGACAGAGACATTTTTGGTCTTGGGCCTCAGGTTGAGAGAATCATCCAGGATTTTGAAACGATCTTTCTCGATACCAGGGGTATCAGGCGCACCAGAGATTTTAGAAAAGGACCCCATGGTGAGTTAACCTCACTCGGGGCCATCACCACTGACTCCTTACCCGGTCCCTATGTTGTTATTGCCCCATCTGCCTCGTTTCTCTATAAGCGCTGGCCGGTTGCAAATTTCGTTGAACTGGCAGAAAAACTTTTGAATCAAACTCAAATGGATATAGTCGTTCTGGCCGGACCGGATGATAAATTCTGTGAAGCTTTTGATCTCGTTCAATCCTCTCGTCTTCGCAATCTTCAGGGGAAAACTTCGTTAAAAGAAAGTATGAATCTTCTTTCCCGTGCTAAACTTTGCATTGGAAATGATTCGGGGATGAATCACATCGCTGAGGCCTTCGGAGTTCCTTGTATGACTTTGTTCGGTCCCACGGATCCCCGCTTCGGATTTCAACCCCATGGTGCTAAATCCCGCTACCTGTCAAAAGAGATGTCCTGCAGGCCATGCTCCACAACTGGTAAGTCCCCCTGTTATAGGGATCGCCACTACTGCATGGAAGGCATTACTGTGGATGAAGTGACTCAACATAGTTTGGAAATTTTGAGGGCCTTGTGAAATCCATTTCCTGGTTTTTAATGTGGTTTGTTTATTTTCCCCTGATTCGGATTCTTTCGATTCTCCTTTTCTGGAACAGGAGAATCTCGGACAGGATGGTTTTTGAAAAAAAGAATAAATTCGAATGGCTCGCTCACTCCTTTAAAGAGGTTAACGATAAAGCGGACATATGTTTTGAATTTTCTTCAGAGGGAGAATACCAGCAGGTTGCACCTTTGATTGATGATTCCCTAAGGCAAGGAAAGAAGCTTGAACTCGTCTTTTTCTCACCGAGTGTGGAAAAGGCGATTCTGAAATTGGCGGCCACCTACCCCGCCCAGATCAGATACCTAAGATACCCTTTCTTGCGAATTTTTCCTTTCATCCGAAGGCGCAGTTTCTCTCACTGGGTAACGGCAAAAACACTAGTCCTGGTTAGATATGACTTGTTCCCTGAGTTTCTTCTTTGGTCGCTGCAAAAAGAGAACATTCTAAAATTAATTTGGGTCAGTTTTAAAAAGGAGCGTTTTTTAAATCAAAGGCCTACTTGGTGGAAGTGTCAGTTTTTAAAAAATGCCAAATTTATTATTTATGCCGGTTCACCTGATCAAAAACAGGGAAGCGATTTAGGATTTTCTGGAAAAGTTTTTGATTTTCGCCTGGAACAGATTCAACGAAGGGTGGAAAGAAAAGATGACAAGTTCAAGTCTCTTCTTCCTCTCTATCCTGATTTAAAACTTTTTCTCGATAAGGCAGAGAAAAAAATTATCGTTGGAAATGCCTGGCCCAGTGATTTGTTTCTTCTGAGAGATCTGCCGAAGGAGATGCTTCTGGTGATTGTTCCTCATCAATTAAGAGAAGATGTGTTAAATCATTTTCGTCTAGGGCTCAAATTGTTAGGCCGGGATGTTTTTGAAATTAATGATCAAACCCAAAACTTAAAATCTGAACACACGATTCTGATCAATAAAAAGGGCATTCTTTGCGAGCTTTATGCTGATTTCAATCTGGCCTATGTGGGGGGGGGATTTGAAGGGAGCATTCACTCTGTTCTTGAACCCCTGGTGGCGGGAACACAGGCGATTGCTTGCGGGCCGGCCCACCATCGCTCGACAGAGTATGATGTTGCCAAAAGTGCGGGAAGAATTTCTGAGATAAACACTCCGGAACAGTTCATTCTCTGGATCAATAATCTCGAGAAACAATGGGAGCGTGGTAGAATGGAGACACAAAACTATGAACAAATGCGGGAGTTAGTCATCTCATGCTAAAAAATCGCTATCAGGAGATTCTGGTTGGTATGGGTCTTAATTCCCTGGTCCGTGGTATTATCTCGCTCAGACGTAATCGATCCACCTTACTCATCGATGATAAACGCTTTTCCATTGAAAGTTATCCAGGTCTTTTTTTATCAGAGCTTGAAATTTTATCTCTTCTCCGCTTAGGAAAAAAATACGATATCCCAGAACTCACTGATATCCGGCAGTTTCTCGTTCCGGCCAAAGTCGACTTCGTGACGAGCGAGAAAAGAATTAAACTCGGTCAATCTCCGCTACTCAATATCAAAGAAATTCTTAGAAAATATCCTGAGCTTCTCGATGCCTCTGATCTTGATCTCGTTTACGCTGAAGATGATGATCAGTTTAGTAAATATTTTTTTTCAGAACTTCTCCGCTTTGAAGCGCAGAACTATGAAGCGAGCATGCGGCCCAAGGGTTACCACTTTGACTTGCAGGGCCCGAAGTGGATAAAGATTTTTTATGCCCGTTTTGGCGAACTATTGAATCAGGAATATGAGGAGTCAAAAAGTTTAAAATTCTCAGGCCTTTTGCATCTTCTTGGTCTTGCCCATGAAGAAAAACTTAAAACCTCACTCGGGGCCGAAGAGATACCATTTTATTTTTTCAGTACTTTTTCTC
>CAXNNO010000316.1:0-3486 GCA_964203555.1 Bacteriovoracales bacterium | reverse complement strand
ATGCTCATGATCAAGAACCTCAATGCATCTTAACCATGCCTCTTTTAGAGGGAACAGACGGGATTAATAAGATGTCCAAGTCAATGGACAACTATATTGCTTTGACTGATTCTCCTACGAATATGTTTGGAAAGCTCATGTCGATTTCTGATGAGCTGATGAAGAAATACTATCTTCTATTATCCAGAAGGCCAGTGGGCGAAGTTGATTCCATCATCCTTGATCTCTCGAGCGGGAAACTTCACCCAATGGAGGCAAAGAAGACACTCGCTTCTGAAATAACTGGTTATTACCATGGCGAGGCCTGCGGTAAAGAAGAGCGGGAAAAATTTGAGGCACGATTTTCTAAAAAACAAATTCCAAGTGATATTCAAACCATTCATCTGAATGCGGGCGCGATCAATCTCCTGGACTTGTTCGTTGAGCTTCAGCTCATTAAATCCAAATCCGAGGGGCGAAGGCTTCTCCAACAAAATGCCATCAAAGCTGATTTTGAGAGCTTTACGTCTGAGAATTTGAATTTAGAGAAGGGTCAGGAAGTCATTCTGAAAATTGGCAAATTACGCATGCTAAAAATTATCGGCGATTAACTAATAACTCGCCGAAGTTGAAAGCCCCTTCATAATTTCAACGCCCGCGCTTGTTCCAAGGCGCGTGGCACCTGCTTTAATCATTTTTTCGGCGGTCTCAGTATCCCGAATTCCTCCACTGGCCTTAACTCCGATATTTCCTACAATTGAACGCATGAGACTGACATCCTCTAAAGTGGCGCCGCCTGTTGAAAGGCCTGTAGAGGTTTTGACGAAATCGACATTAGCTTTAACCGCCAGTTCGCAGGCCTTGCGTTTTTCATCTTCCGTTAATAGACAGGTTTCCAAAATCACCTTCAGGAGAGCACCTTGGTGATGAATGACCTGAGTAAGTGAGGACATATCATCAAGAACATACTGCCAATCCATGGACTTAATTGCTGAGACATTGATGACCATATCTATTTCTAAGGCTCCCTCATTAATGGCCTTCATCGCCTCAAAACGCTTGGTTTCCATGGTTGAGGCCCCGAGAGGAAACCCAACAACTGTGCAGACCTTAGTGGAACTGCCTTTTAAGAGGGCGGCAGCTTTTTTGACAAAATAAGAATTGATGCAAACAGAGTAGAAATCATATTCTCTGGCCTCAGCACAAAGTTTTTCAATCTGTACTAAATTTGTTTCTGCTCGAAGTGCAGTATGATCGATATACCGATTTAAATTCATGTGAAACCTCTAAAGATAAAAAATCCAACAGGGAAGATTGATGGAAATTCATCTTACTGAAGTTTAAATTCTTTTTCAAATGACTCGTGGGCCAGGGGCAATTTAACTGAAAATACCGAACCTTGACCAAGTTCACTTTCTACCTGGATTGAACCTCCGTGGGCCTCAACAATTTTTCGTGCAATATAAAGCCCCAGACCCAATCCGCCAAAATTTTTAACAGACACGGCCCTTTCAAATCTTTCAAAGATCTTGAATTTGTCTTTTTCAGAAATGCCAATTCCCAGATCTTTAACAGTAATAATGGCAAATTTATCTTTGATCCCTGCCGTTACGGCAACCGGTTTACCTTTGCCGTATTTAATTGCATTCGTGATCAGGTTCTCGATGGCCGATTCAATTCTTGCAAGATCCCAAAGGCCTGTTATATTTGATTCCAAAGTCTCATTGATAACTGTTCCTTTTTTGAGGGCAGCCTCGCGATAGCGCTCGATAATTTTATGGATGCGATCCCCAAGGTTCACTTCTTGAATATTTAAAACTAATCCTTCGGCATTTATTCGCGATACATCCAACAATTCATCAATTAGATTTGTCAGGCGATCCAGTTCAAATTTTGAATTCTGTGTCATCTTTAGCAATTTCTCATTAATTTTTTCTGTGCCAAGGTCTTTGAGGCACCTCTCAAGCATTTGTAATTGAATTGAAATAGGGGTGATCGGAGTTTTTAATTCATGAGCGGCAATGGATAGAAAATCATCTCTCATATTGACTGTTTGTTCAGCGGCTTGTCTTGCCTCATGCTCTTGTTTGATTAGATCAAGCTGCTTTTTCTCGAAGTTCCTTCTCTCTGAGATGTCTCTTACGAAAACGATTAAACTTCTTTCATCCTCCTCCTGAAGTGGCGTGACTGAAATCTCGACTGAAAATAAATCCCCCGTTTTCCTTAAAACCTCTAATTCAAATCTTCGATTTCCTTGGGTATTATTTTGAACTGAAAAGATATTGTTCAAACATCTGTTAAATCTTTTTTGATAATTTTTCGGAAATAGCAGGACTCCAATGTCCTGGCCGATCGTTTCTTTTTTTGTCCACCCAAAAATGCTCTCTGCTTGAGGATTCCAATTGATGACGTTTCCCGTTGGGTTAAGACCAATGACAGCATCCAGTGAATGTTGAATTAATTGATTGATCATTTTTGCACTTTTAATAATATTTTTATTTTTTTCACTCTCAGCGACCAACTTTTTTTCTTCGGTAATGTCCTCAGAGATTCCTAATAAATAGAGAGGCGTGCCATCACTGTCATGGACAGGGATTTTTTTTGTGCGTAAGAGACGCCTTCCCAAGTACCGCGTGTGGATCATTTCTTCCGGTATTTCTACGACTTCCCGTCCGCTCAGGACTTCCCGGTCTTTTGTTGTAAAAAACTCTGCTTCGTCTTTTGAGAAAAAATCGAAATCATTTTTTCCCAGGAGTTCCTCCCTTGAGTGACCCAATAATCTTTCCCCTGCTTTATTAAAACGTAAAAAGCGCAGGTCTTGAGCGTCCTTGACGAAGATCATATTAGGAACATTTTCCAAGATGACTTCCACAAAATCATGGGCCTTTCTAAGCTTCTCCTCGGTTTTCTTTATGTGAGTCACGTCCCGAGCAACTGCCAAAATGAAAGACCTTCCTTTGACGGGGGAGAGTGTCCATTCAAGAATACGGTACGAACCATCATTTCTGAGATAGCGATTTGTAAACGGATTTGTGGCGTTCCCCAGAGATGGAAGATTGACTTTGATCAACGTTTTATTTTGATCTTCCTCATGAACAAATTGAATAAAGGCTTTTTCAAATAGTTCATTTTGGGGAATCCCCAGGAAATTCCTCAAAGAGGGATTAGAGAGCTTGAATATTCCGTCAAAAGACATAAGACCGATCATGTCCTTTGAAAAATAAATAAGCTCTTTTATGCTTCTTAAATAATCATCATCAATCATGCATCCTTACCCGCACACCATTTTTGAACTGTTTTCAGAAGAAGATCCAGATCAATTGGTTTTTTAATGACTGCCTTGGAGGTCACTTCTCTGGCCCTATCACCATAGGCCGTCACGAGCACCACGGGTATTGTCGCCAGAGTAATGTCTTTAGAAACTATCTCAGCAAATTCCCAACCGTTCATTACTGGCATCATCAGGTCGAGTAAAATTAAACATGGGGTTGGAATGGTTGGCAGTTT